>JBEBXD010000057.1:0-29027 GCA_040391845.1 Tsukamurella paurometabola
CTGCGCGGCCGCGGCTGGGTGACCGACGGCGGCGACCTGTGGGAGGTGCTCGAGCGCCTGAACAACGACGGCTGCAGCCGGTACGTGGTGACCGACGTCTCCAAGGACGGCACCCTCACCGGGCCCAACCTCGAGCTGCTGTCCGCGGTCGCCGCCGCCACCGACGCGCCCGTCGTCGCCTCCGGCGGCATCTCGGCGCTCGAGGACCTCACCGCCATCGCCACGCTCGTCGACCAGGGCGTCGACTCGGCGATCATCGGCAAGGCCCTCTACGCGGGGCGGTTCACCCTCCCCGAGGCCCTCGACGCGGTGTCGCGCTAGTGGCCGCGCTGCCCGCCGGTTTCACCGCCGACCCCGACCGGCTGCTCGCCCTGGCAGGGGAGGCGCTCGACGCCGCGGCGCCCCGGTTCGCCGAGGGCGTGGGCGCGCCGGCGTCCGTCGCGAAGGGCCCGGCCGACTTCGCCACCGACCTCGATCTCGAACTGGAGCGGCGCATCAGCTCGGCGGTGGCGGACGCCACCGGCATCCCCGTGCACGGCGAGGAGTACGGCGGCCCCGCCGTCGACGAGGGCACCGTGTGGGTCCTGGACCCGATCGACGGAACGTTCAACTACTCCGCCGGGTATCCGGCGACCGGCACGCTGCTCGGGCTGCTGCACGACGGCCGTCCGGTCGCGGGCCTGGCCTGGTTCCCGCTCGTCGGGGACTCCTTCGCCGGCCACGTCGCCGGGCCGGTTCGCAACCGCGGCGCCGCGCTCCCGCCGCTGCGGCGCATCGGGCTCGATGACGCGATGATCGCGGTCGGGAGCTTCAGCCGCGGCAGCAACGGGCACTTCCCCGGCGACTACCGCTACGCCATCCTCGGCGAGGTGTCCCGGAGGGTGGCGCGGGTGCGTCAATTCGGTTCGACCGGAGTCGATCTCGCGTACACGGCGGCCGGCGCGCTCGGCGGCGCCGTGGTCTTCGGCCACCACCCGTGGGACAACGCGGCGGGGGCCGCGCTCGTCATCGCGGCCGGCGGCCGGGTCACCGACCTCGCGGGGGACGAGTGGCACGTGGGCTCGGACTCGGTGCTCGCCGGCGCGCCCGGCGTCTACGACGAACTCCTGGGCATCGTCCGGTCGGTCGGCGCACCGTCGGACTACCGCGGCGACCCGGGGCACCCCGGCACCCTGGGCTACTGACCGCGAACCACACACCGAGAGAAGGAGGCCGCACCGAATGACGGTGGCCGTGCGCGTGATCCCGTGCCTCGACGTCGACGACGGTCGCGTCGTCAAGGGCGTCAACTTCCAGAACCTGCGCGATGCGGGCGACCCCGTGGAACTCGCGGCGGCCTACGACGCGCAGGGGGCCGACGAGCTGACGTTCCTGGACGTGACCGCGTCCAGCTCCGGCCGCGGCACCATGCTCGACGTGGTGCGCCGCACCGCGGAACAGGTCTTCATCCCGCTCACCGTGGGCGGCGGCGTGCGCTCCGTGGAGGACGTGGACGTGCTGCTGCGCGCCGGCGCCGACAAGGTTTCCGTGAACACCGCGGCGATCAGCCGGCCGGAACTGCTGCGGGAACTGTCGAACCGGTTCGGCAGCCAGTGCATCGTGCTCTCCGTGGACGCGCGGACCGTGCCGACCGACGGCGCCGATGCGGCCCCACCCACGGCGTCGGGCTGGGAGGTCACCACGCACGGCGGACGCCGGGGAACCGGCATCGACGCGATCGAATGGGCGCGGCGCGGCGAGGAACTCGGCGTGGGGGAGATCCTGCTGAACTCCATGGACGCCGACGGCACGAAGGCGGGCTTCGACCTGCGGATGATCGCCGCCGTCCGGGCGGCCGTGCACATCCCGGTGATCGCCTCCGGTGGAGCGGGCGCCGCCGGGCACTTCCCGCCGGCGGTCGAGGCGGGCGCCGACGCCGTCCTCGCGGCCAGCGTCTTCCACTTCGGCGACATGACCATCGGCGAGGTCAAGGACGAGATGGCCGCCCGCGGGCTGGTGGTGCGGCGATGACCGCCCCGGACCCCGCGATCCCGGCGCTCGACCCCGGGATCGCCGCGCGGCTCAAGCGCAACGCGGACGGCCTGGTCGCCGCCATCGCCCAGGAGGAGGGCACCGGCGACGTCCTGATGATGGCGTGGATGAACGACGAGGCCCTCGCCCGCACGCTCGCCACCCGCCGCGGCACGTACTACTCGCGGTCGCGGCAGCAGCTGTGGGTCAAGGGCGAGACCTCGGGGCACGTGCAGGACGTGCGCAGCGTGCGGCTCGACTGCGACGGGGACACGGTGCTGCTCACCGTCCGGCAGACCGGGCCGGCGTGCCACACCGGCACCCACACCTGCTTCGACGCCGACCTCATCCTCGGCTCGGCCGACTGATCCGGAGCCCCCGCGCGGGCGCGTGCCGCGGCCCCGCACGCGAGGGCGATAATGGTGGGCGATGACTACCGCACACCAGACGAACCTGCAGCCCGACGGCGCGACCACCAGCCTGGCTGAGTTCCTCGCCCTCGCGGACCGGCACCGGGTGGTCCCCGTGACCCGCACGGTGCTGGCCGACGCCGAGACGCCGCTCTCGGCGTACCGGAAACTGGCCGGGGGGCGCCCGGGCACGTTCCTGCTCGAGTCCGCCGCGGCGGGCCAGTCCTGGAGCCGGTGGTCGTTCGTGGGCGCGCCCGCGCCCGCCGCGCTCACCGTGGTCGACGGTGCCGCGACCTGGATCGGCAAGGCGCCCGCCGGCGCACCGTCGGGCGGGGACCCGATCGAGGCCCTCGGGGAGGTGCTGCGGCTGCTCAGCTCCGAGCGGATCGCCGGGCTGCCGCCGCTCAACGGGGGGATGGTCGGATACCTTGCGTACGACGCCGTGCGCCGCCTGGAACGCCTGCCGGACACCACCGTCGACGACCTGAAGCTGCCCGAGATGGTGTGGCTGCTCGCGGCCGACCTCGCCGCGATCGACCACCACGAGGGCACGATCACCCTCATCGCGAACGCGGTGAACTGGGACGGCTCGGCCGACCGCGCGGATGAGGCGTACGCCGACGCGGTCGGCCGGCTCGACGCGATGGAGGCGGCCCTCGCGGCGCCGCTCGCCTCGTCCGTCGCGTCGTTCACCCGGCCCGAACCGGAGTACACCGCGCAGCGGACCGTCGACGAGTACTCCCGCATCGTGGAGAAGCTGGTCGGCGACATCGAGGCCGGCGAGGCCTTCCAGGTGGTGCCCAGCCAGCGCTTCTCGGTGCCCAGCGACGCCGACCCGATCGACGTGTACCGGGTGCTGCGGGCGTCGAACCCGAGCCCGTACATGTACCTGGTGCAGGTTCCCGCGCCGGACGGTTCGCTGGCCTTCTCGATCGTCGGGTCCAGCCCGGAGGCGCTGGTGACAGTGTCCGACGGCACGGCGACCACCCATCCGATCGCCGGAACCCGCTGGCGCGGCGCGACTCCCGAGGAGGACCTGCTCCTGGAGAAGGATCTGCAGGCCGACGAGAAGGAGAACAGCGAGCACCTGATGCTGGTCGACCTCGGCCGCAACGACCTCGGCCGGGTCTGCACACCCGGCACGGTGCGGGTCACCGACTACCGCCGCATCGAGCGCTACAGCCACGTCATGCACCTGGTCTCCACGGTGTCCGGCGACCTGGCGCCCGGCAGGCAGGCGCTCGACGCCGTCGCCGCGTGCTTCCCCGCCGGCACCCTCACCGGCGCGCCGAAGGTGCGCGCGATGGAACTGATCGACGAGGCCGAGCTGACCCGCCGCGGCCTGTACGGCGGGATCGTCGGCTACCTCGACTTCGCCGGCGACGCCGACACCGCCATCGCGATCCGCACCGCGGTGCTCAAGGACGGCACCGCCTACGTGCAGGCCGGCGGCGGCGTGGTGGCCGACTCGGTCGGCGAGTACGAGTACAACGAGTCGCGGAACAAGGCGCTCGCCGCGCTCAAGGCCGGGGCCGCGGCCGGCACCCTGCGCGCCGTGGCCGGTGACGCCCGATGAACGCGAAACGGAACCTGGCGATCGCCTCGGTGCTGCTCGCCGCGGCGGCCGGCGCGGTCTGGGGGGCCGGCCGGATGTCGTGGATGGGGGCGCACATCGCCGACGGGCTCTCGCCCGAGCGGACGCTGGACGTGGCCGGCCACACCTGGGCGCCCGCCCTCTCGGCCCTGTGGCTGGTGTTCCTCGCCGCGATCGCCGCCGCCCTCGCGCTCAAGGGCTGGGCCCGCGGCGTGGTGGCCGTGATCGTGGCCGTCGCCGCGATCGGGACCGCGTACCCCGCCGTGACGGTGCTGACCCAGGAACCGGACATCGCGTACCTGGAGAAGGTGCTGCGCGACTCCGCGGGAAGCGGGGGATCCGGCGCCGCCGCGCTCGGTAACAAGGACTACATCTCGCAGGTCGACCCGACCGCGGCCGGCCCCGCCGTCGCGATCCTCGGCGCGGTCCTCGCGGCGATCGCCGCGGCGCTGCTCATGCGCGGACTGCGCGGCGGGGGCATGGGATCGAAGTACCGCTCGCCCGCCGCCCGGCGGGCCGATCTCGAGAAGCGCGTGTTCGACGACGCCGCGCAGGAGAGCGCCTCCGAGCGGGATCTGTGGGACGCCCTCGACGGCGGCGACGACCCCACGCAGCACGACGCGTCGCGCCCGGCCACGGCGGAGGGGGCCGAGCCGGAGCCCCCGCGGGCGGAGGGCTAATGTTGGAGCACGCCGCACGATCCAAGGAAGGGCCCCAGCCGTGACCTCACCGACTGCTCTCGACTCGATCATCGAGGGCGTGCGCGCGGACCTGGCGGCCCGTGAGGCCCTCGTCGATCTCGCCGCCGTGAAGGCCGCCGCGAAGGCCGCCCCGCCCGCGATCGACGCGGCAGCGGCCCTGCGCGAGCCGGGCATCGCGGTGATCGCCGAGGTGAAGCGCGCCAGCCCGTCCAAGGGTGATCTGGCGGGCATCGCGGATCCCGCGTCGCTGGCGTGCGAGTACGAGGCCGGGGGAGCGCGGGCGATCAGCGTGCTCACCGAGGGCCGCCGGTTCAAGGGGTCGCTGGACGACCTGGACGCTGTCCGCGATCGCGTGCGGATCCCCGTGCTGCGCAAGGACTTCGTGGTTTCGCCCTACCAGGTGCACGAGGCCCGCGCGCACGGCGCCGATCTGGTGCTGCTCATCGTCGCCGCGCTGGAGCAGCAGGTGCTGGTCTCCCTGCTCGACCGCATCGAGTCCCTCGGCATGACCGCCCTCGTCGAGGTGCACACCGAGGACGAGGCGGACCGCGCGCTGGAGGCCGGTGCCACCGTGATCGGCGTCAACGCCCGCAACCTGAAGACCCTCGAGGTGGATCGCGACTCGTTCGGGCGGATCGCTCCCGGGCTGCCCTCCTCGGTGATCAAGATCGCCGAGTCGGGCGTGCGCGACAGCCGCGACCTGCTCACCTACGCCGGGCAGGGCGCCGACGGCGTCCTGGTGGGCGAGGGCCTGGTCACCGCGGGTGACCCGCGCACCGCGGTCGCCGACCTCGTGACCGCCGGCTCGCACCCGAGCTGCCCTCGCCCGGCGCGCTGACCCCGCGGGCCGAGTCCCTCCGCCCGGGACGGCGCGGGGCGTAACCTGGAGCGGTGACGCACCCCCACGCGGCGGCCACCCCGCCGCCTCGGTACTTCCGCGCCAAACTCGAACTGCAGCGCCGCATCGACGACCTCGGACACGGCGACACCCTGCCCGCCGAGCGGCGGCTCGCCGAACAGCTCGGCGTCTCGCGCACCACGCTGCGCAAGGCGCTCGCCGAGCTCTCCGCCGAGGGGGTGCTGCGCCGCGAGCACGGCAGCGGGACCTACGTGGCGCCGCCCACCGTGGTGCGGGTGCGCCAGCTGACCTCCCTGAGCGAGGACGCCGACGTCGACGGCCGCGCGATCCGGTCCAGGGTGATCTCCTGCGATCACATCACCGCGGACGCGGAGACGCAGGCCGCCCTGGAACTGACCCGCGGGACGCGGGTGTACCGCGTGACCCGGCTGCGCATCCTCGACGACGAGCCCATGGCCGTGGAGACCGCCCACCTGCGGGGCCCGCTGCGCGGCCTGGCCGCGCGGCTCGAGGAGCAGGCCTCCCTGTACCGGGTGCTGCGCGAGCAGTACCAGCGGTCGATCGCCGCCGTCGAGGACACCGTGGAGACGGCGCTCGCCGCGGGCGCCGACGCCGAACTGCTCGGCGTCGCGGCGGGGCACCCGCTGCTCCTGGTGCGCCGGCTCGCCCGCGACGGTGAGGGCGTCGCCGTCGAATGGACGCGCAGCGCGTACCGGGGCGACCGGTTCACCTTCGTCGCCCGCGCGTCGACCGGCTGAGCGCTCGGCTCACCGGAGCGCGCCGCGGATCACTTGTCGGTGAGCGGCAGGCCCGGCGGGTTGATCTCCGAGGTGGGCACAGCCTCCGCCTCGAGGCCCCACCGCTCGAGCACGCGGCGGTAGTCGCCGCTGCGGATCGTCGACTCCAGCGCGGCCTGCACGGCGCGGATGAGGCCGCTGTCCTTGCGGGTGGTCGCGCCGATCAGCCCCTGCAGGGTGGAACCGGCCCCGGACACCCGGCCCACGATCTTCGTCGCGTTCGGCGTGCCCCTCGTCTGCGCGACGTGGAACGCCGAGACCGGATTGGGCCCGAAGTAGGCGTCGATCTGGCCCGCCGCCAGCGCGGCGTACACGCCGGTGTTGTCCTGGTAGTTCTTGATGGCTATCCCCGGCTTCCCGGCGGCCCGCAGGTCCGCGTCGTAGCGCTGCAGGATCCGCTCCTGATTGGTGCCCGAGGCGACGGCCACCGTCTTCCCCGAGAACGATTCCGGCCCGGCGAACGCGAACGAGGACGAGTCCTGCACCTCCACGGCGAGGTCGTCCTTGCGGTAGGTGGCGAAGTCGTACTTCTGCTTGCGCGCCTCGGTCACGGTGATGTTGGAGACCCCGAGATCGAACTGCCCGCTGTCGATGCCGAGGAACAGGCCCTCCCACGAGGTGTTCGACTCCTGCAGCTTCAATCCGAGCGCGCCGGCGATCAGCTGGGCGATGTCGGATTCGTCGCCGATGAACACGCGCTCGTTGTCGGTCGCGGGGAAGTAGAAGGGCGGGTTGCCGGCGGCGGAGCCGTGGCCGACGAGCAGTGTGCCGCGGTCGCGGATCGCCTGGGGGAGCAGCGCCGCGGCGGCCTCGTCCTTCTTCGGGACGATCCGCTCCTGGGTGCTGGTGAGATCGAGCTGCCGGCCGGCGGCGCCGGTGACGCTCGCGGTGGTGGACTCGGTGCCCGGTGCGCCGCAGCCGGCCAACGCGGAACCCGCGAGTGAGATCGCCGCGACGAGGGCGGCGAGGCGGTGGGTGCGGGTGATCATGCTGACTCCTTGGCGGTCCAGTGGGCGAGGAAGGTGCGGGTGCGGTCGGTCGCGGGCCGGTCGAGCACGGCCGACGGGGTGCCGACGGCGACCACGCGGCCACCGTCGAGGAAGACGATCCGGTCGGAGATGCGGCGGGCGAACGCCAGCTCGTGGGTCACCACCACGAGGGTGCGCCCCTCGGCCGCCAGCTCGGCGATCACGGTGTTCACCTCGCCGACCAGTTCGGGGTCGAGCGCGGAGGTCGGCTCGTCGAACAGGATCAGGTCCGGGTCGAGGGCGAGCGTGCGGGCGATCGCGACCCGCTGCTGCTGGCCCCCGGACAACCGGCCGGGGTACTGCTCGCAGTGGCTGCCCAGGCCGACCCGGTCCAGCAGGGCGCGGGCGCGTTCCTCCGCCTCGCCGCGGCTGCGGCCCACCGTGAGCCGCTGCGGCCGCGCGACGTTCTCCAGCGCCGTGAGGTGCGAGAACAGGTTGAACTGCTGGAAGACGAATCCGATCCGGGCGCGCTGGCGCCGCAGCTCCCGCTCGCGCAGCGCCACCAGGTGCTCGCCGCGTCGGCGGACGCCGATCAGTTCGCCGTCCACGCGGACCACCCCCGAGGTGGGCTCCTCGAGGTGGTTGAGGAGGCGGAGCAGGGTGGATTTCCCCGAGCCCGACGGCCCGATGATCGAGACCACCTCGCCGGGCGCGATCGTCAGGTCCACGCCGCGCAGGACCTCGTCGTGGCCGAAGCGTTTCACCAGGCCCACGGCCTCGAGCCGGGGTTGCGGGGCGGCGGTCATGCGGGGGTCTCCTTCTTCGTGGTGGCCGGCGCGGATCCGTAGCCGCGGGCGAGGCGCTTCTCGAGGTAGTGCTGGCCGATCGACAGGACGGTGGTCAGCACCGCGTACCAGGCGACGGCGACGAGCAGGAGCGGGATGATGCGGCCGTTGCGGCCGTAGATCACCTGCACCTGGTAGAACAGGTCCGGCAGCGCGAGGATGAACACCGCCGTCGTGCCCTTGAGCAGGCCGATCACCTCGTTGGCGGCGGGCGGGACGATGGTCCGCAGGGCCTGCGGCAGGGTGATCCGCAGGAGGTGCGCGGCCGGCGGTATCCCGAGTGCGCGGGCCGCGTCGTGCTGGCCCGCCGATACGCCGAGGATGCCGGACCGCACGATCTCCGACCCGTATGCGGCTTGGTGCAGCACGATGCCGATCACGGCGGCGGCGTACGGGGACAGCAGATCCTTCGTCGCCGAATCCACGAACGTCGGCCCGAACG
This sequence comes from Tsukamurella paurometabola, assembly GCA_040391845.1. Classification (GTDB taxonomy): domain Bacteria; phylum Actinomycetota; class Actinomycetes; order Mycobacteriales; family Mycobacteriaceae; genus Tsukamurella; species Tsukamurella paurometabola_B. The sequence goes on from JBEBXD010000057.1 coordinate 8,627, forward strand.
GGATGCCCAGCCCGATCGTGGGGTACAGCGCCCCGAGGTAGCCCCAGAACAGGATCTGCACGATGAGCGGCACCGAGCGGAACAGCCACACGAAGGCGAAGCTGAACGCCGCGAGGACGGGATTGCCGGAGAGCCGGGCCAGGGCCAGCACGCCGCCGAGGAGGAACCCGAGGACCGCGCCGATCGCGGTGAGCTGCACCGTGAACCACAGCGCCTCGAGGACGGTGGGGCTCAGCAGGTAGGCGGCGAACGTCGGCCAGTCGTACCGGGGATTGGTCACCGCGGAGGTCACCAGCTGGGCGAACAGGACCACGGTGACGGCGACCGCGAGCCAGCGGCCCCAGTGGGCGCGGTGGCGGACCGGCAACGCGGCGATGTGCGCGAGTTCCGGGTCGACGGCCGCGGGCCGTGCTCGGGTCAGTGCGAGGGTCATGGTGCTCCCGTCGGATCGGTGGTGGGCGGCAGGGTCAGTAGCAGGGGGATCGTGGCGCGCAGCCGGAAGCCGAGGTGCTCGTACACGGCGCGCGCGCCCGTGTTCCCGGCCGAGGTGTGCAGGAACGGCACCTCGCCGCGGGACCGGATGTGATGCCCGACGGCCCGGATCAGTCGCGTCGCCAGCCCGGTGCCGCGGTGCGCGGGGTCGGTACAGACGGCGCTGATCTCGGTCCAGCCGGGAGGGTGCAGGCGCTCCCCGGCGAGGGCGATGAGGCGTCCCGCGTCGTCGCGCAGTCCCAGGTAGAGGCCCAGTTCGACGGTGCGCCGCTCGAACGGTCCCGGCCGGGTCCGCGTCACGAGGTCGAGGATCTCGTCCACGTTCCGCGGCCCCAGCACCTCGGCCTCGTCGTCCGGGGCGGTGGCGAGGGCGGCACCGTCGTACTGGACCAACTGCACCTCCTCCACGATGCGCCACCCGGCGGGCAGCGGGCCCCGCACACCGCGCAGCGGCAGGGGGACGCCGGGTGCGGCCAGGCGGGCCAGCGCGGCGAACTCCTCGGCGCTCGGCTCCGCGGGGTGGCCGATGAACCGCGCGACCTCGGGCCGGTAGCGCACGACGGAGCCGTCGCCGAGCCGGAACCGGGCGTGCGCGCCGCGCAGCGAGGCGCGCACCGGATCGTCGAGTACATGGCCGAGCGTGGTGGTCATGCCCGGAAACACTCGTCGCCCAGGTGCATTCGTGGAATGGTTGGCGTCGCCGTGATTCCACTTTGACGACGTAGGGATAATCGTTGCTGTGAGCCTCCCAGAAGCCAGTACCGGACTGTCCGATCGATCGGCCTTCGAGCCGGACGGGGCCGGGCATTGGGGACCCTGGGGTGGCCGTCACGTGCCCGAGGCGCTGATGGCCGTGATCGAGGAGGTCACCACCGAGTTCGAGAAGGTGCGCAGCGACCGCGGGTTCCTGGAGGAACTGGACCGGCTGCAGCGCGAGTACACCGGCCGGCCGTCGCCGCTGTACCCGTGCCGGCGGCTGAACGAGCACGCGGGCGGCGCGCGGATCCACCTCAAGCGCGAGGACCTGAACCACACCGGCAGCCACAAGATCAACAACGTGCTCGGGCAGGTGCTGCTGGCCCAGCGCATGGGTAAGCCGCGGGTGATCGCGGAGACCGGCGCGGGCCAGCACGGCGTCGCGACCGCCACCGCCTGCGCGCTGCTCGGCATCGAGTGCGTGATCTACATGGGCAAGGTCGATACGGACCGGCAGGCCCTCAACGTGGCGCGGATGCGCCTGCTGGGCGCCGAGGTCATCGCCGTCGCCTCCGGCTCGGCGTCGCTGAAGGACGCGATCAACGAGGCCATGCGCGACTGGGTGAGCAACGCCGACACCACCTACTACTGCTTCGGTACCGCCGCCGGCCCGCACCCGTTCCCGCTGATGGTCCGCGATCTGCAGCGGATCGTCGGGATGGAGGCGCGGAGCCAGATCCTCGCGGCCGAGGGACGCCTCCCCGACGCCGTCGTCGCCTGCGTGGGCGGCGGATCGAACGCCATCGGGATCTTCCACCCCTTCATCGCGGACACCGGCGTGCGCCTGGTGGGCTGCGAGGCCGCGGGCGACGGGGTCGACACCGGCCGGCACGCCGCGACGTTCACCGGCGGCAGCCCCGGCGCGTTCCAGGGCGCCTTCTCGTACCTGCTGCAGGACGAGGACGGCCAGACCATCGAGTCGCACTCGATCTCCGCGGGCCTGGACTACCCCGGCGTGGGGCCGGAGCACGCGCAGCTCAAGGAGTCCGGCCGCGCCGAGTACGTGCCCATCACGGACACGCAGGCGATGGACGCGTTCGCGCTGCTGTGCCGCACCGAGGGGATCATCCCGGCGATCGAGTCCGCCCACGCCGTGGCCGGCGCGCTCGAGCTGGGCCGCGAGCTGGGCCCGGAGGCGGTGATCGTGGTCAACCTGTCCGGCCGCGGCGACAAGGACGTGGATACCGCCGGCAAGTGGTTCGGCCTGCTCGACGATCACGGAGACGTGGTGGGGCAGAAGGTGATCGGCGCCGAACTCAACACGGAGCGACGTAACGCGGAGACGAACACGGGGGAGCGCAAGTGAGTGCACTGGCACCGGTCTTTCAGCAGTGCCGGGCGGAGGGGCGTGCGGCGCTCGTGACCTACCTGCCCTGCGGCTACCCGTCGAAGCAGGGCGGCATCGACACGGTGGTCGCGATGGTCGAGTCCGGCGCCGACATCGTGGAACTGGGCGTGGCCTACAGCGATCCGGTGATGGACGGCCCCGTGATCCAGCGCGCCGCCGACGATGCGCTGCGCGGCGGGATCTGCGTCCGCGACGTGTTCGGCTACGCCGAGGCGGTCGCCGCGGCGGGCGGCGCGCCCGTCGTGATGACGTACTGGAACCCCGTGATCAAGTACGGCGTGGACGCGTTCGCGCGGGACCTCGCCGCCGCGGGCGGCAAGGGGATCATCACGCCCAACCTGATCCCCGAGGAGGCCGGCGAGTGGATCGCGGCCGCGGACCGGCACGGCCTGGACAAGATCTTCCTCGCGGCGCCGTCGTCCACGCCCGAGCGGCTCGCCATGACCGCGAAGGCCTCGTCGGGATTCCTCTACGCGGCGTCCACCATGGGCGTCACCGGCGCCCGCGACGCCGTGGACAACGTGGCACCCGAGCTGGTCGCCCGGGTGCGTGTCGTCTCGGACATCCCCGTCGGCGTGGGGCTGGGCGTGCGGTCGCGGGAGCAGGCGGCGGAGATCGCCGCGTACGCCGACGCGGTGATCGTGGGTTCCGCCCTGGTCAGCGCCGCGGGTGAATCCCTCGATGCGGTCCGCTCCCTCACCAGCGAGCTCGCGGCCGGAGTCCGGAACGCCTGAGGGCTCGGCAATCGCCGGGCGGGGCCCGCGCGCAGCCCCGTTTCGCGGCGGTGGCGGGCGACCTGGGGTAGTCGTGACTGGCGTCACCCCGGCGCAAACGGAGGTGAGGACCGGGGCCCGCGAACGGTAGGCTGGACCGTTGTGATCACCGCGACCGACCTCGAAGTGCGTGCCGGCGTCCGCACCCTCCTGACCGCCCCGGGCGAGAAGTTGCGCGTGCAGGCGGGCGACCGGATCGGTCTCGTCGGCCGCAACGGTGCCGGGAAGACCACCACCATGCGCATCCTCGCCGGCGAGGGCGAGCCGTACGCGGGCCGGATCGTCTCCACCGGCGAGGTGGGCTACCTGCCGCAGGACCCGCGCGAGGGCGACCTGGACGTGCTGGCCAAGGACCGCGTGCTCTCGGCCCGCGGCCTCGACCAGATCGTGGCGCAGATGGCCAAACAGCAGGTGCGCATGGCCGAACTCGTCGGCGACGAGCTGGACACCGCGGTGCGCAAGTACGGCAACCTCGAGGAGCGGTTCTCCTCGCTCGGCGGGTACGCCGCCGAATCGGAGGCGGCGCGGATCTGCAACAGCCTCGCCCTGCCCGAACGGATCCTGAACCAGCCGCTGCGCACCCTCTCGGGCGGTCAGCGGCGCCGCGTGGAGCTGGCCCGCATCCTGTTCGCCGCGTCCGACGGCTCGGGCGGCAAGTCGAACACGACGCTGCTGCTGGACGAGCCGACCAACCACCTGGACGCGGACTCGATCGGCTGGCTGCGGAGCTTCCTGCAGAACCACGAGGGCGGGCTGATCGTGATCAGCCACGACGTGGACCTGCTGGCCGACGTGGTGAACCGCGTCTGGTTCCTCGACGCCGTGCGCGGCGAGGCCGACGTCTACAACATGGGCTGGAAGAAGTACATCGACGCCCGCGCCACCGACGAGCAGCGCCGCCGCCGCGAGCGCGCCAACGCCGAGAAGAAGGCCGGCGCGCTGCGGGCCCAGGCCGCGAAGATGGGCGCCAAGGCCACCAAGGCCGTGGCCGCGCAGAACATGCTGCGCCGCGCCGAGCGGATGATGGCCGAGCTCGATGACGTGCGCGTCGAGGACAAGACCGCGCGGATCAAGTTCCCCGCGCCCGCGCCGTGCAGCAAGACCCCGCTCATGGTCAAGAACCTCACCAAGACCTACGGCTCGCTCGAGATCTTCACCGGCGTCGACTTCGCGATCGACAAGGGATCGCGCGTGGTGGTGCTCGGGCTCAACGGCGCGGGCAAGACCACCCTGCTCAAGCTGCTCGCCGGTGTGGAGACGCCGGACACGGGCGGCCTCGAGCCGGGCCGCGGCCTGAAGATCGGGTACTTCGCGCAGGAGCACGACACCCTCGACGACGAGGCCTCCGTGTGGGACAACATCCGGCACGCCTCGCCCGACGCGGGGGAGCAGGACCTGCGCGGCCTGCTCGGCGCGTTCATGTTCACCGGCCCCCAGCTGGAGCAGCCCGCCGGCACCCTGTCCGGCGGTGAGAAGACCCGCCTCGCCCTCGCCGGCCTGGTCTCCTCGGCCGCGAACGTCCTGCTGCTGGACGAGCCGACCAACAACCTCGACCCCGTGAGCCGCGAGCAGGTGCTCGAGGCGCTGCGGTCCTACGAGGGTGCCGTCGTGCTGGTCACCCACGATCCGGGGGCGGCCGAGGCGCTCAACCCCGAGCGGGTGATCCTGTTGCCCGACGGCACCGAGGACCACTGGAACGAGGAGTACCAGGAGCTCATCGAGCTCGCGTGAGCACCGCGGACCGTCAGGCGCGCGAGGCGTAGACCACGTCGTTGTTCTCGTAGCCCAGCGGCGGCCCGATGAACCTTCCGCCGCAGGTCACCATGATCAGCGTCTCGGGGCCGTCCTGCCGGTTGAGGTCGTCGGTGGGCAGGGCGCCCTTGCTCACCGACGCCGTGCGGGTCACCCGGTAGCGGACCGCTGCACCGTCCTTGCCGGTGAGCGCGACCTCGTCGCCGGGCGCGAGCGAGGAGAACCGCTTCGCGAACCCCGTTCCCTGCCGGGCGTCGTCCACGTGGCCGGTGACCACCACGGAGCCCGTCCCGGAGCCCGGGAGCGACGAATCGACCCACCACCCGACGCGGGCGACGTCCGTCGGCGGGTACAGCGCGCCCTGCGCGTCGGTCGCGACCGCATCCACCGGGGCCCGCGCCCCGTCGACGGTGACGGTGACCGGCGTGGTCGGGTCGGCCGCCGTCGCCGACACGGGCGGCCGCAGGTCGCTCTGGGCGCTCGGGTCGGACGACGGTGCCGAGGCCGTCCCGTCGACGGTGCTCCCGCAGCCCGCCAGCGCGAGCAGCGCGGCGGCGGCGACCACCGCGGTCCGCAGGCCGTGCGCGCGGCGCATCACAGCGTCCGCCCGGACGGGATCGAGGCGATCGGGACGCGGACGCCGGGGTTGCGCACCACCGGCCCCGCACCGATCTTGGAGTCGGTCACCCGGACCTGGAACTGCGGCGTGCGGTGCACCGCGAACGCCACCGCGCCCGCGTCGCGGACGTACCCGGCGGGCGCGGCGGTCTCGATGGCCCGGTAGCAGCCCGGCGCCAGGGAGAAGGCGGCGACGCCGTTCGCGCCGGTGGTCACGGCCTTGACCGCCTCGTCGGAGCCGCAGCGCGCGATGACGAAGGACGCGCCGGCGAGCGGCGCCCCCGTGATGCGATCGGTCTTGACCAGTGTGCCGTTCGTCTCCACCTCGCCGGGCGGAATCGTGACCCCGCAACGGAATCGGAACGCGAGCCGGTTCACCCCGTTGCCCTCCACGCGGGCGTAGGCGTTGGGTCCGAGCAGCACGCACGAGGACGGCCACGCGGTGGGCACCACGGCGACGCAGTCCCGGGGGAACGCGCCCCCGCCGTTGCCGGCGCTGTCCGTGCGCGCCCCGCCGAGCGGCCGCCAGGTGCCGCACTCGGACACGGCGTACTCCGACGGCACGCCGTTGCCGTCCTGATCGCGGGCCGTCAGCGCGAACCGTACGTTCCCGTTCGGCGGGGGCGTGGTGGTGGTCGGCGGGACGATGCCGCCGCGCTCCAGGCTGAAGATGAAGTCCACCCGGCCCGAGCTGGACGTCCTGGTCTGCACCGTGGGGGAGACGAGACGCCAGTTGGTGGGCACGTGCACCATGGTGGCGCGCACGCACTGCCCGGTCACGGTGGTCGAGCCCCCGTGGGACAGGACCGCCGACGGTCCGCCGGAGCAGCCCTGCACCCGGACGGTCGCGCCGGGCACGCCGATGCCCTGGGTCTTCGCGTCGATGATCTGGACCGCGCCCACGGTGAGCCGTCCGGGCGGGCCCTGCGGGGGCACGCTCGTGGTGGTCGGGGCGACGGTGCCCGTCGTGGTCGGTGTGGCCGGCGCCGCGGGCGACGTGGTGACGGGCGGCGTCGTCGTCGGCGTCGCGGCGGGCGCCGGGGCCGTCGTGGTGGTCGTGCTCGGTGACGTGGGTGTCGTCGGGTCCGCTCCCGCGACGGCGGGCATCAGCCCGAGCATCGGGATGAGCGCGGCCGGCAGCATCAGTGCGGCTCGGATCCGGCTGGTCCTGTTCGCTTCTCGCATCGCGTTCTCCTCGTGTCTTCCCCCGGCGGCGTTGTCCGCCGACATGGGGAAGATCGGGCCGCGGGGCCGAATCCGTTAGCAGTGTTACGAGATCGTTATGGCGCGCTCCACCGCGGCCACCACCGCGGCCGCACCGTCCTCGCCGGCGATCGTGCTGCTCAGGGCCGTGGCGGCGGCGCGCGGGGCGGGTTCGTCCACGGCGGCGCGTATCGCGTCCGCGAGCGCGGAAACCGTGACCTTCGTCCGGGGTATCAGTGCGGTCGCGGCGCCGAGCGCGTGCAGGCGCTTCGCCCAGAACGGCTGGTCGCGAGGGAGTCGGGGTTCAGCGGCCGGAACTCGCCGGTCTCGATTCCGCGCCGTCAAAGGATGGGGTCGGAGCGTCCCGCCGGGTCGACGAAGAACTCGGTGCCGATCAGCGGCCCGATCACGGCGGAGGGCACCCGGGTGGCGAGCCGGAGGGCGCGCGAGAGCAGCCCGCGCTTCGCGAGCTCCGTGCGGTGCGCCGCGAGCGCGCGCTGCTTGGCCGGCACCTGCCCGCGGACGTCGATCCGGTGCGTGATCTGCGCGGACGGCGTGTACCAGGTACGCGCCTGATCGACGGTGCCCCGGCCCACCAGGCGCACCCGCGCCAGCGCCGCGACCACCCGCACCGGGATCTCCCGCGGCAGCGTCGCCTCGACCAGCCGGACACCGGTCAGCTCCGCGGCGCGGCGGGCGATCGCGTGGACCGCCAGATGATCGCGGTGCCGGTAGCCGCCGGCGGCGTCGTAGCCGACCAGCAGCGCCGCGGACTCCTCCCGGAGGATGTCCGCGAGCCGCGCGGCCGGCCCGTCGACCCCGGCGCGCGCCAGCCGAACCCGCCCGGGCGGGTCTTCGAACAGGAGCGGGCCCTGGCCGCTGTCCGCGTAGCCGAGCCACCGCACCTCGGAGGCCCCCAGCGCCGCGCCGCCGCCTTGAAGCTCGTCGAGGCGCCGGCGCGGGTCGGGCTCGTCGTCGCCGCGCATCATGCCGTCGGTCGCGACCACCAGCAGCACGCGGTGGCCCGCCGCCGCGAGCTTCGCCAGCGTGCCGCCCATGACGAGCGTCTCGTCGTCGGGGTGCGCGTTGAACGCGACGACGGTGGCCATGCCCTCTGTATATCACTGATTGAACACGGTTACGGTCCGCGCCGACCTGCGGAAACGATGACAGTAACAGTGTTCGATCGGGTCAGCGGGTGGGTGCGAGCTCCCCGAAGGTGGCGTACCGGGCGTCGGACCGGGCACCGTCGGGCGTGAGCTGCTTGTCCACCAGGATCACCTGCCCGATGAACGGCTCCACGATGCCGACCATGCGGATCGGGGCCGCGATGATCAGCTGGAAGCCGAACTGCTCGAAGGCCCGCAGCGACTGCGCGGAGAACCGCTCGTCCGACTTGCTGAACGCCTCGTCGAGCATGAGCGGCGCGAACGCCGGCTCGTTGGAGCCGTCGATGCCGTGGCTGCCGAGCGCGAAGCTCAGCGCCGCCGCGAGGCAGAACGCCACCAGCTTCTCCTGCTCGCCGCCCGAGTTGGTGGCGGTGTTGCGGTAGGTCACCACGGCGGGTGCGTCGGGCTCGGCGCCGACCTCGTTCTCGCGGCCGTAGAACGAGTAGCCGGTGCGCACGTCGAGCACGTTCTCGGTCCACCGGCGCGACTCGGGATCATCGCCCGTCAGCCGCAGCACCAGGCCGCGGATCCGCTTGAACTGGGCGGCCATCGCCGCGGGCTCGGCGCGCTTGGCGGCCGGGGCGTCGCGCACCATCTCGTCCACCAGCTTCGCGAACTCCGTCGCCTCCGGGGTGGGCCGGGCGGCGTACGCGATCTGCAGGTACGTGCCCTCGTTGAACTCGACCCGGCGCAGCCCCGCGTTGACGTCGGCGATACCGCGGGTGATCGCCCGGTGGGTGTCGTCGACCTCCTTGAACAGGTTGGAGACGGAGTGGCTGACATCGGTGGTGATCAGGCGGCGGAACTTCTCCGTGGCCGCGGCCAGGCCGTGCGCCACCAGGTTCTCGTGCACCGTGACGAAGTCCGGCGCCGAGGACACGTCCGCCGCGAGCTCCGTCGACGCGTCCGGCCATTCCCGCAGGAACTGCTCGGCGGTGCGCACGATGCGGGCCTCCGCGGCGTCGCGCTCGGCCGTGGCGGCGGCCTGCTGCCGCTCCAGCTCGGCGCGCAGGTCGGCGCGGACCTCGCCGAACGTGTCGAGGGTGAGGCGGCGGGGCCTGGCCTCGTCGGCGGTCAGGAGGTGCCAGAGCGCGGTGGCGAGGAAGTCCTCGTCGGGTTCCGAGAGCTTCGGCGCGCTCTCGCCGTCGATCTTCTCGAACTCGGCCAGCAGGTCGTCGAACTCGGTCCCGGCGCGGTTCATCGTCTCCGTGAGGGCGCCGATCCGGGTCTGCGCCTCGGCCAGCTCGCCGTAAGCGTTGTCCGCCTGCAGCTCCAGCTCGCCCAGGTCCGCGTTGCCGGAACGGGCCTCGGAGATCCGGTCGGCCAGCTCCTCGGCCTCGGCCTTCGCCGCCCAGTGATCCAGTTCCGCCCACGCGGTGTAGCCGAGGACGCCCGTCGCGCCGTCGGCGACGGCCTTGTGCTCGGCGAGGTCGTCGCGCAGCGTCGCCGAGGCCTCCGCGGCCTTGGCGTGCACCGCGGCCAGCTCGTCGCGGCGGCGCTGCAAGGCCTCCCGCTTGGAGGCGGTGTTGGTGCCGAGCACCCACTGCGAACGGTCGGCCACCGATCGGCGGTCGTCCTTGCGGAACCGGCCGCCCGCGCTCTTGACCAGCCCCTCCGGGGTGACGGCCTGGTCGTACCGCTCGAGTTCGGCGGGGGAGTCGACACAGATGTGCCGCGCGGCCCGCGCGACCGCGCCGGCGAGCCAGCGTCCCGCCTGCGAACTCCCGTCCACGGTCAGCTTGGTCGCGAGGGATCCCGGCTCCGGGCGGGTGGTGTCGGCACCGTCGACCACCTGGTACGTGAGGACGCCCTGCACGCGGGTGGCGTTGACGTGATCGGCGACGGCGCGCTGATGCTGCGCGGGGACCAGCAACGTCGTCGCGAGCGGCCGGAGGACGCGCTCGGCGGCGCCGGCCCACGTGGCCTGCTCCGCGGGCCGCACGTCGATGAGCTCGGCGGCGTAGGGGAGTTCCTCGGCGGGCACGCCGGTGGCGCGGGCGATGGCGTCGCGCTGGTCGAGCAGCGTGGGCGGGAGCAGCGAGGCGCGCCGGTCCAGGACGGACAGCTCGTCGTCGACCGCCTCGACGGCGCGACGCGCGTCCGACTCGTCGGTGTACGCCGAATGGACCCGCCCCGCGAGGGCCTCCGCGGCCTCGGTGGCGCGATCGCGGATGCCCGGGATCTGCTCGCGCAGTGCGGCGAACTCCTCGGCCGACTCCGGGGCCCGCTCGCCCAGCTTCTCGACGGCGGCGGCGAAGCGCTCGTAGGCGCGCTGGCGGGCCTGGGTCTGCAGCTCGCGGGAGTGCAGCTCGGCCTCGAGCACACCCACCTCGCCCTGCTCCTGGCGCAGCCGGTGCAGCAGATCGTTGTAGCGCTGCTTGCGCTCCTCCGCCCGGTCCTCCCAGCGGGCGATCTGTGCATCCATGCCGGCGCGCTCGCCCTCGATCCGGTCCATCTGCTCCTGCAGCAGGCGCAGCCGGTGCCCGCGCAGGTACGACCGCAGGGGCGCGCCGAGCAGGTCCGCCGCGCGGGTGGTCCCGACGGTGGCGCTGCGGTACGTCGCGTACGCCTCCGGCATCGGGCGCAGCACCTTCTCCTGCGCCTCCGCGCGGGCCGCCGCCCGGTAGGCCTCGTCGAGCTGGGTGAAGTTCTCCACCAACCGTTCCGCGCGCGCGTAGGTCTGCGGCCGGTCCAGCATGTAGGTGCGGATGAACGCGTCGAGATCGCCCACGTTCTTCATCGCCTTGGCCTTGCCGAGCAGAGCCAGTGCGGCACTGGAGGTTCCGATGCCCACGCGGCGGCGCAGCGCCTCCTGGTACGCGGCCTGGGTGTCGAAGGACTCGACGCCCGTGTGCCGCGCGCGCCAGCCGCGGGTGTCGAATCCGGCGGTGGCCCAGTCCTGCAGGTCGAGCAGATCGAACTGGCCGGAGTGGATCTGGTACCACGACTTGAGGGAGGCACCGTCGGTCCCGCTGCCGGGGAACCACTTCACGGCGACGGCGGTCGTCACGTTGCCCGCGCCGTTGTCGTAGGTGGCGGCCACGGCCGACCAGGTGGCGGACTCGCCGCGCAGGTACTGCACCTTGGACTGCTGGTGCTCGTCGTCGTTCACCGACCATGCGCCGCGCACGTAGTCGGCCATCGAGCGGGCCGCGCGCTTGGCGCCCTTCGCGGACATGTCCGCCGAGGCGTTGAAGGCCTGGTCGTAGGTGGGCAGCAGCACCACCGAGTGTGCGTCCATGAGCGAGGACTTGCCGGAACCCGAAGGGCCGGTGAGGATCACGCCCCGCTCGTCGATGGGGAAGTCCTTGTACCCGTCGAAGGTGCCCCAGTTGACCACCTGCAGGCGGGTGAGCCGGTACTGGCCCAGATGCGCGCGCGTCACTGCTGCTCCTCGGTCGGGGTGTCGAGTTCGACGGCGGCGTAGGCCGACTCGCCGTCCGCGCCGTCGTCATCGACGGGGGCCGCGGCCTCGCCGAGGTCGTGGTCGCCGCTCGCCAGGTCGCGGTAGGCGGCGGTGTACAGGTCCACCTGCTCAGGAGTGAGCAGGGAGGCGATCACCGCGTGCACCGCGTACCGGTCGCTGGTCCCGACGCGGCGGACCAGCCGGCGGGACTCGAGCTGATTGATCGCGGCGTCCGCCTTCTTGACGAAACCCGCCTCGTCGGTGTCGCGGGCCGGCCGGAAGGTGAGCAGGTGGTCGATCATCTCCTGTCGCTCGACCACCGCCGTCTCGTCCGGGCTGGAGAGGTGCTTGAGGCGCAGGAACAGGGCGAGGACGGACGCCGCGAGCGAGAGGCTCTGCGCGCGCAGCAGATTCCGCTGCCGCGGGTCGTTCTCGCTGACCTGCCGGGTGAAGGCGTGCTTGGTCTCGCGGTTGATCTCCAGGAGCAGGTTCAGCTCGGAGAGCCGGCTGCGCAGCAGCGTCTCCTCGGCCTCGATCACCGCCCAGTTCCTCGAGCGCGCGGACACGTGCGGCGCCGCGATCAGCTCCTGCAGCGCGTAGCAGACCGAGTTCGGGAGCGCGGAGGTGTCGCCGTCGAAGCGGGGCGCGGTATCGGCGCCGCGCAGCGACTTCACGGCCTCGTCGTCGGGAATGGAGAAGTCGGCGAGGTCGATCTCGGGGAGCCCGTCGTCGGCGACGTCGAGGGTCTGCGCGGCGGTCTCGTCCTGGGTCTCGTCGGTCATGTCAGGCTTCCTGCTCGAACAGCGTGGTGGGCTCGGGCGCGGCCGAGGCGGGGGTCAGGGGCGGGAGGGCGGCGGCGAAGGCGACGTGCGGCACCGTCAGCTCGCGCGGCCCGCGGGTGGTGTGGGCGAGCACGGTGACGGGGCGGTCGGCGTCGACGGTGCCGTACCGCGCGCCGAGCGACCAGACACCGACCACGTCGCCGGCACGGGGCGCCTCGATCGCGGCGAGGATCTCGGTGATGTCGGCACCGTCGGACCTGCTCACCTGCTCGTTGATGGCGGCGGCGAGGGAGTCCCAGTCGATGGCCTCCCGCCCGACCAGGCGGGCGGGGTCGATGGTGAACTCGCCGGAGGTCTCCCGGACCTCGGGCGGCAGGGTGACGACCCCGTCGTGGAAGCGCAGCGCGCCGACGGAACTGGTGTCGACGGCGGACATGGGGACGGCGAGGCCGGTGTCGCGGCCGGCGGAGACGATATCGAAGGCGTCGACGGCCGCGCGCTGCGCCTCGGTGATGCGGGCGCGCAGCGACTGGTACTGCAGGAAGTCGCCGTCCTTGACGAAGGTGTTGATGCGGCGATAGACCTGCCCGCGGATCTCGTCGACGCGCTGCACCTGCATCCACATGCGGTCGAGGAAGCCGGTGAGGGAGTCGCGGAGGTCGTCGGGCAGATCCACCTCGTGCACCACGGCCGCCACGGACGTCTCCAGCTGGCGGCGCAGGCGATGGTCGGAGAGCAGCGTGTAGAACGCGTCGAAGGCCTTGCCCTCCGGGGTGTTCGCGAGCTCGTCGTGCCCGTCGAACAGGCGCTGCAGAGTGCGGGCGTAGGCGGTGGCGTTCCCGGCCTCGGTGGACTCGGACGCGTCGAGCCCGTGGGTCAGGAGCGCGCGGGTGTGCTCGCGCAGCTTCTCGCCGTACCCCAGGATGTCGGCGGGCATGCGCTCGGCGATCGAGCTGACGATGGCGAGGTCGTCCACGACCTTCGCGCGGTCGTACTCGGGCACCAGGCCGGCCCGCAGCGCCTCGCGGCGGCGGGTGAGCTCGGCGATCTGCTCGTCCAGGGCGCGCAGGTGATCGTCCGGATCGGAGCTGACGGTGACGGCGACCGCCGCCAGGCGCGCGGTGACCAGTTCGAGCGCGGTCTCGGTGGCCACGTTGCGGTCGAGTGACGCGGCCTGCACCTGCCCGAGCGCCGTGGTCGCGCCGCGGGTGAGCTGGATCGTCTCGCGGTCGTCCTCGTCGAGGGTGCGGGAGACGAAGCCGCTGCGGACCCACTGGTCGAGGACGTCCTGTCCGGCGGGGACGGGCCGCGCCCGCTCGGTGAAGTGGTTCTGGAGGGATTGCAGGTCGACGGTGAGCGCGTCCGCCAGCTCCTCCGCGTCGACGGGGCCCGTGCCCAGCCGGGCCGCCATGAGGGCGAGGTACGCGACGGCGTTGGGGGAGCGCAGCAGGCGCAGGGAGACGTCGTTATCGGTGTTGTCCGTGAACGCGGCGTACAACTGCGCAGCCGTCTGCGCCATCGTGCACCTCCCCTTGTGTATGCGACGGTCCAGTGTATCGGTGCGCTCGTTACGTCGTGGACAGGTCGGGTTCACCCTCACGGCTTACCGTTCTCGCCATGGATCCGCGCCGACTGATCGCCGTCCCCGTCTCGCTCGCACTGCTGCTCGCAGCGGCTCCGGCCGCGGCGGCGCGGACCGTTGATCTACAGGCGCACCGGGCGGACTCGGGCTCCAGACCGAGTCGACCTTGGAGGGGTTCAGTGCCGCGATGCGGCTCGGCGTGACCACGCTGGAGCTGGACACACAGGTGACGAAGGACCGGAAGGTCGTGATCACTCACGATCGTAAAGTCGATGCGCGCAAGTGCGTCGACACCGCGCCCACGGCTTCGGGGGACCCGCAGTACCCGTACGTCGGCAAGTACATCCGTGATCTGACTTACGCGCAGATCCGGACCATGAACTGCGGGTACGAGAAGGTGACGGCGTCGCAACGGGTGGTCGAGGGAGCCCGCATCCCGGAACTGCGAGAGCTGTTCGGCCTGGTGCGCTCGCGCCACTCGCCGGTACGGATGAACATCGAGACCAAGGTGGAGGCGGGCGCACCGTCGGAGACGGCGCCGCGGGGCGAGTTCGTGCGCGCGGTGGCGGGCGAGATCGCGCGCTCCGGCCTCGCACGACAGGTCACGATTCAGAGCTTCGATTGGACGGCGCTGCGAGAGATCGGTCCGTTGCTACCGGGCGTCGGCCTGATCGCGCTCACCAATGGCGCGGAGTTCCTGCAGACCGGGAAGCGGGGTGCCTCTCCGTGGCTCGGACTCGACGTCGACGCCTACGGCGGCGACTGGGTTCGGGCCGCCAAGGAGACCATTGCCGGCCTGACCGCGGTCTCGCCGGTGCAGGGCGATCCACAGGACGGCGGTTTCGCCGACCCGGATTTCGTTCGCTTCACGACGACGGAGCTGATCCGGCGAGCACACGGCCTCGGCCTGGCGGTGATTCCGTGGACCGTCAACGATCCCGAGTCCATGCGCGTGCTGTTGCGCGACGGAGTGGACGGCCTCATCACCGACTACCCGGATCGTGCCCGGACGGTGTTCCGGGAACTCGGGATCGCGCTGCCGGCTTCATCGTAGGGTCGCCCGAAGCACGCGAATCACCGGTCACCTGTGCAACACAGGAATCAGTAGTGTAGTTTTCCACCGATAGACTCATTTGTCACGGAGGGCAACATGCGTGTCTCTGGTTTCTTCCGCTCGATCGGCTCGCTGGCGGTGGCGGCGGCGATCGCCGTAACCCTGGCGACGGGGACCGCGGGTGCGGCACCGTCGACCTCGTCCCTGACCGATCAGGCCTTCGAACGCCAGGCGGCCGGGGACACCGCGGGAGCGCAGGCGGCGATCAACCAGATGCCCCTCGACCAGGCGCAGAAGGTGGTGGCGCTGATGACGAACGTCAACAAGGCCCTCACCTTCCCGCTCACCGATCAGGTGCCCGGCGGGGTCGCCGCCGGGACGGCCATCGTGATCCTCGGCTTCGGGCTCGAGGACAACGGCACGATGCGGCCCACCCTCGTGGAGCGCCTGACCAAGGGGCTCGCCGTCGCGCAGGCGTACCCGGCGTTCCCGATCGTGGTGACCGGCGGCGCCCCCAAGTCCGGGAAGACCGAGGCCGCCGCGATGAAGGAGTGGCTGCTCGCCCAGGGCGTCTCCGCCACGCGGATCTACACCGAGGACAAGGCCGGCTCCACCCAGGGCAACGCCATCAACACGGCGGCGCTCATGCGGCAGAACGGTTTCGGCAACGGGGCGGTGCTGGTGACGTCCGCCGACCACACCCGCCGGTCCGTCGCCGACTTCCTGGTCGCCGGGATCACCCTGCAGGCCGTGGTCGCCTCCGACGCCAAGATCCAGTCCGCGCCGATGTCCGCGAGCGGTGTCGCCGCCGTGTACCGGGACGCACGCGGCGTCGCGAAGATCTGACCGGCAGCTGAGCGGGAAACCCGACACCGCCGCGCGGGGTGTGCGAGCGTTGTCATCGTGATCGAGTACACGGCGCCGGTGGGCGCACCCGTCTGGATCGACCTGATGACCTCCGACGTCGACGCGGCGGTCGCCTTCTACAGCGCGGTCTTCGGGTGGGAGGCGGAACCCGCCACCGAGGAGTTCGGCGGCTACCGGAACTTCCGAGCGAACGGCAACCGGGTGGCCGGGGTCATGAGCCCGCCCGACGGCGGCGCCGGGCCCGGTGACGTCTGGTCCACCTACCTGCGGGTGAACGACGCCAAGGCCGCGCTCGGGGCCGCGTCCGCCGCGGGCGCCTCGGTCGTGGTCCCGGTCGTCGCGGTCGGCGACCTGGGACGCTTCGCCTTCATGATCGACCCCGTGGGCGCCGCGATCGGCATCTGGGAACCGGGCCTGCACGAGGGCTTCGTCGAGCGCGGCGTCCCGGGGACGCCGTACTGGTTCGACTGCATGAGCCGCAGCTACGCCGCGTCCTGCGCCTTCTACCGCGACGTGTTCGATTGGCGGTTGGTGGAGATCGGCAGCGGCGGCAAGGAGGGATCGTTCGGCCCGGATCGGTACAGCCAGGTGCTCGTCGGTCCCGAGGACGCGCAGGAGGGCGTCGCCGGAATCATGGACGCCGCAACGCTGTTCGACTCCGGGGTCCTGGGCGACGGTACGCCCTCCTTCTGGCAGGTGTACCTGACGGTGGACGACACCGCCGCCGCGGAACGGCGGATCGTCGGGGCCGGCGGGGAGATCCTCCGGGCCGCGGAGGCGACGCCGTGGGGGACCATGGGGTCGGCCAAGGACCCCGGTGGCGCGGTGTTCCTCTACGCCACACCGCCGGAGGGGCGGTAGCCGCGACCGGCTCCGTTCAGGCGCCCACAACCGGATCGCAAGACCGCACCGTTACGCTTCCCGGCATGACCTACAACCAGGGCGGATACTCGCGTCCCCAGCAGCAGCTGCACGGCCAGCAGCAGCCCTACGGACAACCGCAGTACGGGCAGCAGCAATACGGCCAGCAGCCCTACGTGCAGCCGCAGCCCTACGGGGCCGTCCCGCAACAGGCGTACGGACAGCCGGGCCAGTACGGACAGCCGGGCCAGTACGGTCAGTACGCGCAGCAGGGCCAGTACGGGTGGCCCGGGCAGCCGGGCGGGGCGCCGGCACGGCCCGCGCAGGGCGGGCTCGGGATGATCCTGCAGTTCGTGATCGTGGCGGCGGGTGTGTTCACGATCGTCGCGGCGTTCCTGCCGTGGGTCACCGTATCGGCGAGCATCGCCTCGCAGAAGGTGCACACCTCGGCGTCGGGGATCGACGGCAGCGACGGCTGGATCACGCTGGTGGTCGCGCTGCTCGCGGCCGGCGCGGCGGTCGCGGCCGCCGTGATCCCCGCGAGCGGGGCGCCGCTGCGGCTGATCTCCGGCATCGTCGCCACGATCGCGGGCCTGATCATCGCCGGTCTCGGCGGCTACGACCTGGCCAACGTCGCCTCGCTGACGTCGAAGTACTCGGGGCTGGTCGACACCTCGGCGGGCATCGGCCTGTTCCTCACACTGCTCGCCGGCATCGTGATGCTGGGCGCGGGGCTCGCGGCGATCGTGATGGCGGCGCAGAAGCGCTAGCCCCGGCGGACGCTCTCCTCGACCAGGTCGAGCACCGCCTCGAGGCCCGCCGTGGGGCGCCCGGACGCGAGGTGGGTGACCAGCCCGTCGAGCACCAGGTCCAGGTAGCCGAGGATCACGTCCGTCGGCAGGTCCTCGCGGAGCCGGCCGCGCTGCTTCTGCCGTTCGAGACGCCGCAGCGTCGCGTCGGTGAGCTCGGCGCTGCGCTCGGTCCACTCCGCCCGGAAGTCGGAATCGTTCTTGAGCCGCCGGGCGATCTCGAGCCGGGTGCCGAGCCAGTCGTACCGCTCGGGGTGCGCGAGCATGTCGCGCATCACCTGCACGAGGCCCTCCTCGGCCGCGATGTCCGCCATCTTCTCGGCGTCCTCGCGGGCCAGCGCCAGGAACAGCGCGTCCTTGTCGCGGAAGTGATGGAAGATCGCTCCGCGGGACAGCTCGGTGGCGGCCTCGAGCCGGCGGACCGTGGCACCGTCGTAGCCGTACTCGGCGAAACACGTGCGCGCACCGTCGAGGATCTGGCGGCGGCGGGCGGCGAGATGATCGTCGCTGACCTTGGGCACGGGGAACTCCTGATCTGACGGGGACGGCGGGCCCGGCCGCTGGCCGGACCCGCCGTCACACGTTCGAACGAAGGCCTGGGATCAGGACTTCAGCATGTTCCGCAGCACGAACTGCAGAATGCCGCCGTTGCGGTAGTAGTCCGCCTCACCGGGGGTGTCGATGCGGACCACGGCGTCGAACTCGACCTTCTCGCCGGCCTTGTCGCCCTCGGTCTTGGTGGCGGTCACGTGCACCGTCTTCGGGGTGACGCCCTCGTTGAGCTTCTCGATCCCCACGATGTCGATGACCTCGGTGCCGTCGAGCCCCAGCGTCTGGGCGTTCTCGCCCTCGGGGAACTGCAGCGGGACCACACCCATGCCGATCAGGTTCGAGCGGTGGATGCGCTCGAACGACTCGGTGATGACCGCCTTGACGCCCAGCAGCACGGTGCCCTTCGCCGCCCAGTCGCGCGACGAACCGGAGCCGTACTCCTTGCCGCCGAGGACCACCAGCGGGGTGCCGGCCTTGCGGTAGTTCTCGCAGGCGTCGTAGATGAACGACTGCGGGCCGCCGTCCTGGGTGAAGTCGCGGGTGTAGCCGCCCTGCGTGCCCTCGAGCCCGATGGTGTCGAGCAGGCGGTTCTGCAGGCGGATGTTCGCGAACGTGCCGCGGATCATCACCTCGTGGTTACCACGCCGGCTGCCCAGCGAGTTGTAGTCCTTGCGGGCCACGCCGTGCGAGTCCAGGTACTGCGCGGCCGGGGTGCCGGGCTTGATGGGGCCGGCCGGGCTGATGTGGTCGGTAGTGACCGAGTCGCCCAGCAGCGCCATCACGCGGGCGCCCTTGATGTCCGAGACCGGCGACGGCTCGAGCTTCATCCCGTCGAAGTACGGGGCCTTGCGGACGTAGGTCGAGTTCTCGTCCCACGTGAAGGTCTCGCCCTCCGGCGTGGCCAGGTTCCGCCAGTTCTCGTCACCCTTGAACACATCGGCGTAGGACTTGCGGAACATGTCCTGGTTGATGGCGTTCTTGATGGTGTCGTCGATCTCCTGCGGCGACGGCCAGATGTCCTTGAGGAACACGTCGTTGCCGGCGTCGTCCTTGCCCAGGGAATCCGTCTCGAAGTCGAAGTCCATGGTGCCGGCGAGGGCGTACGCGATGACCAGCGGCGGCGAGGCCAGGTAGTTCATCTTCACGTCGGGGGAGATGCGTCCCTCGAAGTTGCGGTTGCCGGAGAGCACGGCGGTCACCGTCAGGTCCTGCTCGTTGACGGCCTTGGAGATCTCGTCCTCCAGCGGGCCGGTGTTGCCGATGCAGGTGGTGCAGCCGTAGCCGCCCAGGTAGAAGCCCAGCTTCTCGAGGTACGGCCAGAGGCCGGCCTTCTCGTAGTAGTCGGTGACCACCTGCGAGCCGGGCGCCATGTTGGTCTTCACCCACGGCTTGCTGGTCAGGCCCTTCTCGACGGCGTTGCGGGCGAGCAGGCCCGCGCCGATCATGACCGACGGGTTCGAGGTGTTGGTGCAGGACGTGATGCCCGCGACCGCGACCGCGCCGTGGTCGAGCACGAACGTTCCGCGCTCGCCGGTGACGGTGACCGGCTTGCTCGGGCGCCCCTCGGCGCCGTTCGCGGCGGACTCGACCCGGACGGCACCGTCGTCCGCGAAGGACAGGGCGGCGGGATCCGAGGCCGGGAACGACTCCTCGACGGCCTCGTCGAGCTGGGTGTGCTCGGCCGGGTGGTTCTCCTCGACGTAGTTGAATATGTCCTTGCGGAACGCGGTCTTCGACTCCGACAGCAGGATCCGGTCCTGCGGGCGCTTCGGGCCGGCGATCGACGGGACGACGGTGCCGAGGTCCAGCTCCAGGTACTC
Source organism: Tsukamurella paurometabola (assembly GCA_040391845.1). GTDB lineage: Bacteria > Actinomycetota > Actinomycetes > Mycobacteriales > Mycobacteriaceae > Tsukamurella > Tsukamurella paurometabola_B. The sequence continues at coordinate 28,471 of JBEBXD010000057.1, forward strand.
GGAGTAGGCCGGCTCGTGCTCCGGGTCGTGCCACATGCCCTGCTCCTTGGCGTACGCCTCGACGAGCGCGAGCTGCTCGTCGGTGCGGCCCGTGAGGCGCAGGTAGTTGATGGTCTCCTCGTCGATCGGGAAGATCGCGCAGGTGGAGCCGAACTCGGGGCTCATGTTGCCGAGGGTGGCGCGGTTGGCCAGCGGGACCTCCGCGACGCCCTTGCCGTAGAACTCGACGAACTTGCCGACCACACCGTGCTGACGCAGCATGTCGGTCACCGTGAGCACCACGTCGGTGGCGGTGACGCCCGGCTTGATCTCGCCGGTCAGCTTGAAGCCGACGACGCGGGGGATGAGCATCGAGACGGGCTGCCCCAGCATGGCGGCCTCGGCCTCGATGCCGCCGACGCCCCAGCCCAGGACGCCCAGGCCGTTCTCCATCGTGGTGTGCGAGTCGGTGCCGACGCAGGTGTCCGGGTAGGCCTGGCCGTCACGGACCATGACGACGCGGGCCAGGTACTCGATGTTCACCTGGTGGACGATGCCGGTGCCCGGGGGGACGACCT
>JBEBXD010000058.1:0-28833 GCA_040391845.1 Tsukamurella paurometabola
TCCGCTCCGGGCGGTCCGGCGGCACCGGCACCGGATACGAGTGACCTCGGCGCCGCGATCGCGGCGGCGAACGCCGCGACCGCCGCCATCTCCACGGCCGGCACGCCGGACGCCGCGACGGAGCGCTCCGGCCTCTCCAGCGAGGAGCGTGACGAGTTCGGCAAGCGCTACAACCGCCGGCGGGGGCGGGAGCGCGCCGCGCAGGCCCGCGCGGAGGCGGAGGGCATCCCGCTCGAGTCCGCCGCCACCGAGCAGATCGAGCCGCCCGCCGGCCGCCGTTTCGGCAAGCCGGTCGCGGATGTCCCCGCCGAACTGGAGGACGCCCGCAGGGCCGCCCGCCGCGGCACCACCGACCTCGGCCTCCTCGTGCTACGAGCGGTGGTCGGCGTGATCCTGGCCGCGCACGGCGCGCAGAAGCTGTTCGGGATCTGGGGCGGGCCGGGCATCGATGGATTCACCTCCTTCCTGCAGAACAGCAGCGATCCGTCGCTCGGCTTCGACCGGTTCACCAAGATCATCGCGATCGCCACCGGGGTGGTCGAGCTGGGCGGCGGCGCTCTGCTGGTGCTGGGCCTGCTCACCCCGCTCGCGGCGGCCGGCGCGGTCGGCGTCATGCTGTCGGCGGGGCTGTTCAAGCTCACCACCGCGGGTCAGGGCTTCGTCTTCTTCGGCCCGGAGGGCGTCGAGTTCGAGCTGCTGCTCATGGCCGCCGCAGTGGCGGTCCTCCTCACCGGGCCGGGCAGGATCTCCCTGGACTTCGGCCGCGGCTGGGCGCGTCGCCCGTACATCGGCTCGGCGCTGCTCCTGGTCGTCGCGGTCGCCGCGGCGATCGCGGCCTGGGTTCTGCTGAACGGCGCGAACCCGCTGGCCCGGCACTGACGGCGCTCCGCCACCGGACCCACCGAACACCGGCGCCCGGCCTCCTCGAACCGGGAGAGCCGGGCGCCGGTGCGTGCAGGGGTGGGAATCAGGGCACGTGCCGGACCGCGCCGCGGTCGGCCGAGGTGGCCAGGGCGGCGTAGGCGCGCAGCGCGGTGGTGACGGTGCGCTGCCGGTCCTTGGGCTGCCACGGCCGCTCGGAGGCCTCCATCTTCGCCCGGCGGCGCTCCAGCTCGTCGTCGTCGACGGCGATCTCGAGGGTGCGGGTGTGCACGTCGATGCGGACGAGGTCACCGTCCTCGACGAGTCCGATGACGCCGCCCGCCGCGGCCTCGGGGGAGATGTGCCCGATGGACAGGCCGGAGGTGCCCCCGGAGAACCGGCCGTCGGTGATCAGCGCGCACACCTTGCCCAGGCCCGCGCCCTTGAGGAACGCCGTCGGGTGCAGCATCTCCTGCATGCCCGGGCCGCCCTTGGGGCCCTCGTAGCGCACGACGACCACGTCACCGGGCTTGATCTGCTTGCCGAGGATCTTCGAGACCGCCTCCTCCTGGGACTCCACCACCACTGCGGGACCCTCGAAGGAGAACAGTTCCTCGTCGATGCCGGCGGTCTTGAGGATGGCGCCGTCGACCGCGATGTTGCCGCGCAGCACGCACAGGCCGCCCTCCACGGTGTACGCGTGCTCGACGTCGCGGATGCAGCCCGACACCTGATCGGTGTCCAGGCTCTCCCACCGGTTCTCGGTCGAGAACGGCTCGGTGGTGCGCACGCCGCCCGGGGCCGCGTGGAACAGCTCCAGCGCCTCCGGGGTGGCCTTGCCGGAACGGATGTCCCAATCGTCGAGCCATTGATCGAAGGACGCCTCGTGCACCGTGTGCACATCGGTCTCCAGCAGGCCGCCGCGGCGCAGCTCGCCCAGGATGGCGGGGATGCCGCCGGCCCGGTGCACGTCCTCCATGTGGTAATCGCTGTTCGGCGACACCTTGGACAGGCAGGGCACTCTGCGGCTGATCGCGTCGATGGAGTCCAGGTCGAAGTCCACCTCGCCCTCCTGCGCCGCGGCGAGGGTGTGCAGCACCGTGTTGGTCGAGCCGCCCATCGCCACGTCGAGCGCCATGGCGTTGCGGAAGGCGGCCGGGGTGGCCACGTTCCGCGGCAGCACCGACTCGTCGCCGTCGCGGTAGTAGCGTGTGGCGGCCTCCACCACCACGGTGCCCGCGCGCTCGAACAGCGCGCGGCGGGCGGCGTGCGTGGCCAGGGTCGAGCCGTTGCCGGGCAGCGCGAGGCCCAGCGCCTCGGTGAGGCAGTTCATCGAGTTCGCGGTGAACATGCCGGAACACGAGCCGCAGGTGGGGCAGGCGGAGCGCTCGACCTCGCCGAGGCCGGCCTCGTCGATCGCGTCGTTGGCGGACGCCGAGATCGCGGTGATCAGGTCGGTAGGGGCCTTGGCGATCCCGTCGACGATCACGGCCTTGCCGGCCTCCATCGGCCCGCCGGACACGAACACGGTGGGGATGTTCAGGCGCATCGCGGCGTTGAGCATGCCCGGGGTGATCTTGTCGCAGTTGGAGATGCACACCAGCGCGTCCGCGGTGTGCGCGTTCGCCATGTACTCCACGGAGTCGGCGATGATCTCGCGGCTGGGCAGGCTGTAGAGCATGCCGCCGTGGCCCATGGCGATCCCGTCGTCGACGGCGATGGTGTGGAACTCGCGGGCCACGCCGCCCGCGGCGCGCACCGACTCGGCCACGATCTCGCCCATGTCCTTCAGGTGCACGTGGCCGGGCACGAACTGCGTGTACGAGTTCGCGATGGCGACGATCGGCTTGCCGAAGTCGCTGTCGGTGAGGCCGGTGGCGCGCCAGAGCGAGCGGGCGCCCGCAGCGTTGCGGCCGACGGTGGTGGTGCGTGAGCGGAGCGGTGGCATGTGCTTCTCGCCTCGGATCTTCGTGTAGTGCGGGCTGGTGGAGGAGTCACTCTCCCTGTGAACGGTGAAGGCCGGTGCGGCGGCCTTTATTCCGCGGTGACGTCCGGGATCCGGCCGCCGGAGGCGACCGCGACGCGGGGGAGCTGGCTGATGGTGACGGCGGGTAGTCGCACCTCGGGACCGTCGGCGCGGACTGCGTAGACCGCGCCGCCTCGTCCGATCCTAATACCCGACAGATCCTTCCACGTGACGGTGGTCGTACCCGCCGGACGCACGGAACGCACACCGTCGGGACCGATGACGGTGCGCACGCGCAGGATCCACAGGGCGAGCAGGATCGGTACGAACAGCAGGATCCACCCGACGACCGCGGCGCCCGCGCCCGCCGTGCCGCCGTCGACCGACCGGCCGACGGTCCAGGGGCCGATGATGGGGGCCAGGCACACGGCGAACAGGGCGACGCCGAGGAGGGCGATGCGGGGATGGGTGAAGACGACCCGGTCCCCGGCGTCGATCCGCACCGCGGTGTCCGGGGTGTGGTCGGTGGTCACTGTGCGGGTCGTGCCGGTCGGCGACGGCTGCGTGTCGGGGCGCTCGCTCATAACACGCATTGTCGCACGCGGTGGAATGATCTCAGAATGTGGGACAGTGGTGCTCACTGGTTTGACGCGACTGCACACGACGGCCTACTTTCACTTGTGTGAAACACAGCTACCAGCTCCTCGTAATCGGTCGGCGCGTCGTCGCCTGAACCGGTTACCACCGTTTCGCACCAGCATCGACGCGCTACCCTCGCTCAGCCACCGCTGACGGGGGTTTTTTGTTGCCCGGATAGTCCTCGGGCAACGCCGCACGCCGATACGTCCCTAGAGCAGAGCACCGCAAGAGCGGTGAGAAGGTCACATCGTGAGCGCACCTACAGCTCGGCCGCATCCCGGGCAGAAGCCCGGGGCCCGCAAGCCCGGCGCCGGGATCCCCGGCCCGCATTCCGCGGCCTCGAAGCAGCACGTCGACACCGCAGCCAACAGCGCCCTCGAGGGCGCCCGCGTCGTGGCTCCCGAGCGCGTCACCGGCGCGCAGTCGGTGGTCCGCTCGCTCGAGGAGATCGGCGTCGACACCGTCTTCGGCATCCCGGGCGGCTGCATCCTCCCGGTGTACGACCCGCTCCTCGACTCGAAGAAGGTCCGCCACGTCCTGGTGCGGCACGAGCAGGGTGCCGGCCATGCCGCCACCGGCTACGCGCAGGCCACCGGGAAGGTCGGCGTGTGCATGGCCACCTCGGGTCCCGGCGCTACGAACCTGGTGACCCCCCTGGCCGATGCGCAGATGGACTCGGTCCCGATCGTCGCCATCACCGGCCAGGTCGGCCGCCCGCTGATCGGCACCGACGCCTTCCAGGAGGCTGACATCTCGGGCATCACCATGCCCGTCACCAAGCACAACTTCCTCGTCTACGACGCGGCCGAGATCCCGCGCGTGATCGCCGAGGCCTTCTACCTCGCGCAGAGCGGCCGCCCGGGCGCCGTGCTCGTGGACATCCCGAAGGACGTGCTGCAGGAGGACACCGTCTTCTCCTGGCCGCCGCAGATCGACCTGCCCGGCTACCGACCCGTGACCAAGCCGCACGGCAAGCAGATCCGGGAGGCGGCGCGCTTGATCGCCGCGGCGAAGTCGCCCGTGCTGTACGTCGGCGGCGGCGTGCTCAAGGCCGAGGCCTCGGACGAACTGCTCGCCCTGGCCGAGCTGACCGGCATCCCGGTGGTCACCACCCTGATGGCCCGGGGAGCCTTCCCGGACAGCCACACCCAGCACATGGGCATGCCCGGCATGCACGGCGCCGTCGGCGCCGTGGCCGCGCTGCAGCGCTCCGACCTGCTGGTCACCCTGGGCGCCCGGTTCGACGACCGGGTGACGGGCCGGCTCGACTCCTTCGCACCCGACGCCAAGGTGATCCACGCCGACATCGACCCGGCGGAGATCGGCAAGAACCGCTTCGTGGACGTCCCCATCGTGGGCGACTGCAAGGAGGTGATCACCGAGCTGATCGCCGCGATCTCCGAGGACCGCGCCACCATCGCCGCGCCCGACCTGACGGCGTGGTGGGACTACCTCAACGGGGTCCGCGAGACGTACCCGCTGGCGTACAACCCGTCGTCCGACGGTGCTCTGAGCCCCGAGTACGTCATCGAGCGCCTCGGTATCGCCGCCGGACCCGATGCGGTCTACTGCGCGGGCGTCGGGCAGCACCAGATGTGGGCGGCCCAGTTCATCAAGTACGAGAAGCCGCGTACGTGGCTGAACTCCGGCGGACTGGGAACCATGGGCTACGCGGTGCCCGCCGCCCTCGGCGCCAAGATGGGAGCGCCGGAGAAGGAGGTCTGGGCGATCGACGGTGACGGCTGCTTCCAGATGACCAATCAGGAGCTCGCCACCGCCGCGATCGAGGGCGCGCCGATCAAGGTCGCCGTCATCAACAACGGCAACCTCGGCATGGTGCGACAGTGGCAGACGCTGTTCTACGAGGAGCGCTACTCCAGCACCGACCTGTCGACGCACTCGATGCGGATCCCCGACTTCGTCAAGCTGGGCGAGGCCATGGGATGCGTGTCCTTCCGGTGCGAGCGCGAGGAGGACGTGGACGCCGTGATCGCGCAGGCCCGAGAGATCAACGACCGTCCCGTGGTCATCGACTTCATCGTGGGCGCTGACGCCCAGGTGTGGCCGATGGTCGCGGCCGGCACCAGCAATGACGAGATCATGGCGGCGCGGGACATCCGCCCGCTGTTCGACGAGGACGACGCGGCCGACGAGCCGGCGGTCATCCACGCCGCGATGGAGCGTTCGGAGGACCAGAAGTGAGTACCACGCACACGCTGAGCGTCCTGGTCGAGGACCGGCCGGGCGTCCTGAGCCGGGTGTCGGGCCTGTTCTCGCGGCGCGGGTTCAACATCGAATCCCTCGCCGTGGGCGGCACCGAGCTCAAGGGCGTCAGCCGCATGACGATCGTGGTCACGGTCGACGAGCTGCCGCTGGAGCAGGTCACCAAGCAGCTGAACAAGCTGGTGTCCGTGCTGAAGATCGTCGAGCAGGACGGGGCGTCCTCGGTCGCGCGAGAGCTCATGCTGATCAAGGTGCGCGCCGATGCCACCACCCGCGGGCAGGTCACCGACACGGTGGATCTGTTCCGCGCCAAGATCGTCGACGTCTCGCCGGACTCGGTGACCATCGAGGCCACCGGTACGCCGGACAAGCTCGATGCGCTGCTGGCGGTCCTGGATCCCTTCGGGATCCGCGAGATCGCCCAGTCCGGCGTGATCGCGCTGGGACGCGGTCCGAAATCGATCACCGCGACCCGCTAACTTAACTACTGCAGAAACCGAGAAGGGACACCGAACCACAGTGGCAATCGAACTGTTCTACGACCAGGACGCCGACCTCTCCATCATCCAGGGCAAGAAGGTCGCCGTCATCGGCTACGGCTCGCAGGGCCACGCGCACTCGTTGAGCCTGCGTGACTCCGGCGTCGACGTGCGGATCGGCCTCAAGGAGGGCTCGAAGTCGCGCACCAAGGCCGAGGAGCAGGGCCTCACCGTCGGCACGCCGGCCGAGGTGTCCGCCTGGGCCGACGTGATCATGCTGCTCGCGCCCGACACCGCGCAGGCCGAGATCTTCAAGGCCGACATCGAGCCGAATCTCAAGGACGGCGACGCCCTGTTCTTCGGCCACGGCCTGAACATCCACTTCAAGCTGATCGAGGCCCCGGCCAACGTCACCGTCGCCATGGTCGCCCCGAAGGGCCCCGGCCACCTGGTGCGCCGCCAGTTCGTCGACGGCAAGGGCGTGCCCGCCCTCATCGCCGTCGACCAGGACCCGACCGGGAACGGCCAGGCACTCGCCCTGAGCTACGCCGCCGCGATCGGCGGCGCCCGCGCCGGCGTCATCAAGACCACGTTCAAGGAGGAGACCGAGACGGATCTCTTCGGCGAGCAGGCCGTGCTCTGCGGCGGCACCGAGGAGCTCGTCAAGGTGGGCTTCGAGGTGCTGGTCGAGGCCGGCTACGCCCCCGAGATGGCCTACTTCGAGTGCCTGCACGAGCTCAAGCTCATCGTGGACCTCATGTACGAGGGCGGCATCGCCCGCATGAACTACTCGGTGTCCGACACCGCGGAGTTCGGCGGCTACCTCTCGGGCCCGCGCGTCATCGACGCCGACACCAAGAAGCGCATGCAGGACATCCTCACGGACATCCAGGACGGCACTTTCGTCAAGCGTCTCGTCGCGAACGTCGAGGGCGGCAACAAGGAGCTCGAGGGCCTGCGCAAGGAGAACGCCGAGCACCCGATCGAGGTCACCGGCAAGAAGCTGCGCGACCTGATGAGCTGGGTCGATCGCCCGATCACCGAGACCGCCTAGAGTCTCACTCTGCACCACCGCTGAGCCCGCCGGACCCCGATTCCGGCGGGCTCTTGCGTGTCCGGGGGAGCCGGCGCGAGGATATTGAACATGTTCACTGAACATGTTCAATCACGGGCCGAGGCCAAGGCGGGAACCCGGGCGCGCGTGCTCGCCGCCGCCGACCGGTCGTTCCGCACGCGCGGGTTCGCGGGAACGACGGTGCGCGGCATCGCCGCCGACGCCGGCGTCAGCGTCGGGACGGTGATGGGGGTGGGGGACAAGGACGCCCTGCTCGTGGGCATCGTCGACGACTGGATCGCCGAGGTGCACGCCGGGCGCGACCGCGTTCCCCCCGCCGAGTCGCTGACCCGCGAGCGGGCCGTCTCCGCGCTGCTGGAGATCGTTGCGCCCTTCGTCGCGCACTTCAACGCCGACGGTGACCTCTCGCGCGAGTACGCGGCCGTTCTCGCGCGCGGGAGGCATCGCTCGCGGACGTTCGGCGATCTCGCCGACGAGTTGCAGGCCGATTTCGAGCGGATCCTGCGAGCCGCCGGGCATGTACACCCCGGCGCCGCGGCGCGGACCCTCTACTTCGTCTACATCGGCCTCCTGTTCGCGACCGCGGGCGGTGCGCTCACCCGCGAGGCCGCCGCGGAGCGACTCGTCGAGGGGGTCACACAGATTCTGGGAGAAGGAGATCCGCAATGAGCTCGACGTTCATCGACACGCCGCACTGGCCCTGGCTCACCGTCGCGCTCGCGGCCGCCCTGCTGGGTGACGCGCTGCTCTCGCTGCGCCCACCGGCGTTCATCCGCGACTGCCTCGACGGCGTCCGGTTCCCCCGCGACTGGTGGTGGACCCTGATCGTCATCAAGGCGACGGCGGCGGCGGGGCTGCTCGCCGGCCTCTGGTACCCGGGTGTGGGGGTCGCGGCGAACGTGGGCGTGGTCGCCTACTTCGTGTGCGCGGCGATCGCCCACCGCCGGGCCCGGTTCTTCGGGTCCGCGTTCTGGGTGAACTGCCTGGGCATGCTGGGCTTCGCCCTCGTCGTGCTGGTGGTCTCATACGCCTGGATGGGCTGAAACCGGCGTTGGTGATTGTTTATCTGATAGTGTCCGGGTGATCGGCTATCACCAAGGACACGGCCGCGGACGGAAGTGAGGCGGGATGCGAGTGGCGCTGACGCACATGGGGCGCACGCGGGGGAAGCCCTTCCCCGGCCAGGCCGAGTACGAGCAGACGCTGACCGATCTCTCCGAGGCGTCGGTGCGGCGGAACTTCGATCCGTATGTCGACATCGACTGGGATGCCCCGGAGCTGGCGATCGTCCCCGACGACCCGCGCTGGGTGTGCGACCCGCGCTTCGATCCGATCGGCCGCCACCCCTGGTACCAGGCGCAGCCGCTGGAGAAGCAGATCGAGATCGGCATGTGGCGCCAGGCCAACGTGGCCAAGGTGGGCCTGCAGTTCGAATCGATGCTGATCCGCGGGATCATGCAGTACACGGCCGTGCAGCCGAACAACTCCCCGGAGTTCCGCTACGCCACGCACGAGGCGAAGGAGGAGTGCCAGCACACGCTGATGTTCCAGGAGTTCGTGAACCGCGTGGGGAAGGACGTGCCGGGCGGCAGCTGGTTCCTGCGCCGGATCTCGCCGTTCGTCCCCCTGCTCGCGACCACCACGCCGCTGTGGTTCTACATGATGGTGCTCGGCGGCGAGGAGCCGATCGATCACCTGCAGAAGCAGTTCCTGCGCTCGGGCTCGGAGCAGCACCCCGCGATGAGCTCGATCATGCAGATCCACGTGGCCGAGGAGGCGCGCCACATCGGTTTCGCGCACCAACTGCTCGAGCACCGCATCCCGACCCGCGGGGCCTTCCCGCGCCTGGTCCTCTCGCTCATGCTGCCGCTGACCATGCGGGTGATGGTCACCATGATCATGATGCCGCCCAAGCAGTTCTGGGACACCTTCGACGTCCCGCGGTCGGTGAAGAAGGACATCTTCTGGCGCTCGCCCGAATCGCAGCAGATGAAGCGCGACGTGTTCGGCGACGTGCGGATGATGGCGGAGAAGTGCGGCCTGGTGAACCCGCTGGCGAAGATCGCGTGGCGCCTGTGCGGCATCGACGGCCGCGTCTCCCGCTTCCGCAGCGAGCCCGCGTACGCCGCGCAGTAACCGCCGCAGCCGCTACAGCCGGGCCAGCGCCCGGGTGGCCGCGTGGTACCCGCACATGCCGTGCGCGGCGGGTCCCGGCGGGGTGGCGGCGGAGCAGATGTACATCCCCGGCACGCCGAGGTCGTAGGGCTGCAGGGTGATGCGGGGACCGAAGACGAGTTGGAGCGGGTCCTTGGACCCGGTGTTGATGTCGCCGCCGACGAAATTGGCGTTGTAGCGGGACATCTCGGTGGTGGAGCAGACGGCGGTGCCGATGATGCGGTCGCGGAACCCGGGGGCGAATCGTTCGATCTGGGTGATGATGGCCTCGGTCGCGTCGCCGGTGTACCCGCTCGGCACGTGCGCGTAGGTCCACACCGGATGCACGTCGCCCGCGCTGCGCGTGGGATCGGCGAGGTACTGCTGGCCCACGAGCACGAAGGGGCGCTCGGGCATCCGGCCCGCGGCGATCGCCTTCTCCGTGGCCGCGATCTCCGCGAACTCACCGCCCAGGTGCACGGTGCTCGCGCGGCGTGCATCGGGATTCGCCCAGGGCACGCCGCCCTCGACGGCGAGGTCCACCTTGAACGCGCCGGGCCCGTAGCGGAAGCGTTCGAAGGCCCGCCGCACCCGCGGCGGAAGGCGATCCCCGAGGACCGCCGCGACCTGGCGCGGGTCCAGGTCGAACATCGTCACATCCGCGGCGGGCAGGTTCGCCGCCGTCACCCGGGTCCCCGTTTCGACCCGGCCGCCCAGGTCCTCGAACTCGGCGAGCAGCGCCGCGGCGATCGCGCCGGAGCCGCCCTCGGCCACCCGCCAGCCGAAGGCGTGGCCGGCCGTCAGCATGCCCTTGCCGATCGCCGAACTCATCGGCTCGTGCAGCGGCCGGAAGGCGTGCGCGGCCACGCCGCCCCACAGCCCCCGCGCCTGCGGCGTGCGGAACACCCGGGCGAGCGCCGCCGCCGGCAGGGGAGTGGGCGCACCGAACCCGGCCAGCGCCAGCGGATGGCGCGGCACGCGCAGCAGGGGGCCCAGCATCGAGGGCCCGATCTCCGCGAAGTTCCGCACCGGGCGCTCGAACAGCGCGCGCCACGCGTCCCCGTCGGGCCCCATGCCGGCGGCCGTGTCGCCGACCGACCGGTGCAGGACCCCCGCCGTGCCGTCGTCCAGGGGGTGAACGCACTCGAGTTCCGCTGACCGCCAGTGCAGTCCGCGGCGCTCGATGTCGATCGTCGCGAGGAACGGCGAGCCGACCGCCATCGGGTGGATCGCCGCGCAGTGGTCGTGGACGAGGCCGGGCACGATCGCCTCGAAGGACCGCAGCCCGCCGCCCACCGTGTCTCCCGCCTCCAGCAGGATCGTCTCGACGCCCGCGCGGGCGAGGGTGATGGCGGCGGCGAGCCCGTTCGGCCCGCCGCCGACGACGGTGCCGGTGGTCATGCCCGCGAGCCTAGCCCGAGCGGGAACCGGGCCGGGTCCGCCGTCCACGTGATCTCGCACGCGACCGGACCGTCCGGCAGCCACGGCTGGGTGGTGACGCACTCGGTGACACTCCACCGGCCCCGGGCCACCACGCCCAGCGCGGCGTCGATGATCTGGAAGTCCTGGCTCAGCCGGGTGATCGGCTGCGACTCGGCCCACACGACGATGAGCTCACCGGGTTCGAAGACGGCCTGCTGCTGCACCGCCGCGATGAGGGTCGCGTCGTGCAGGTGGCCGTCGCCGAAGTTGAAGCCGATCATCGTGTTGCACACCAGTTCCCCTTCACGCAGGGTGCGCTGCTCCACGTCCGGCACGTGGCTGAGCAGGGTGGAGAACAGTCCGCGGCCGTTGCTGTGCATCGCCCGCCAGCCCAGGCCCATGTTCATCAGCGTCTCCGCCCACTCGCGCTCCACCCCGGTGGCGACGAACTGGTCGACGGTGTTCGTGGTGGCCCGCTGCACGCGGTTCAGCTTCTCCTCGGCCCCCGGCGCGAAGGCCCACATGCCCGTGGCCCAGTTGCCGGCGTACTGCCGCAGCGAGGGCAGGAACGAGACCTTGTCCGGGCGGAGGTTGCCCAGGACGGGGAAGGCGACGAGCGCGGCGAGCACGACCAGGACCAACCAGGACGGCGACATGTCGAGCACCGAATAGCCGTCCTGCGCGGGGAATCCGACGAACAGGAACAGCGCCGTGTAGGCGAACAGCAGGTTCCACTCGAGCGGGACCGCCAGCGGGAAGGTGGAGACGATGAACAGGTGGTAGCCCACCATGAACACCGCGCACACCACGGACAGCGTCCGGTTCACGGAGAACAGCAGGATCAGCGGCGCGGCGATCTCGACGAACGTGCCCAGGCCCTCGGCCATGAAGCGGGCGAGGCGCGACGGCAGCAGATCCTCGGGCGCGCTGCGGTAGTGCGCCCGGCGCAGCCCGCGGAACGGCATGCACGGCGAGTTCGAGACCATCACCGGGATCACGTTGATGAAGTGCTTGCCGATCTTCGACAGCCCGGCCCCCACCCACACCACCACGATGAGCACCTTGAGGCCCACGATCATCGTGGGGAACGAGGCGAGCGGCAGCAGGCCGAACATGATCATCGCCGGCATGTACTGCTCGCCGCGCGCCGCGAGGAAGATCGTCTTGTCCCGCAGGCCGTTCAGGACGAGCAGCGCGACGGGGGCGATCATCAGCCACGGCGCCACGAGCCGGTGCGGCGCCGAGTCGCCCACGATCACGCCGCCGAGCGCGATCCCCAGCGCCAGAGACGCGAGCAGCAACCAGTACAGCGCGACGTCGAGCGCGGTGCGGCGCGTTCCCGCGGTGCCGGGCAGCCAGGTGAACGGCCGCAGCCGGATGGTGCCGGTGCGGGTCCAGAACCGAATGCCCCCGGTCATCGGCTTGATCTTGAACGTCAGTGGCCCCCAAGCGCCGGCGACCCCGATCGCCTCGAGCAGGGTGGTCCACAGCACCAGCTTCTGGTACACGATCGGCTGGTCCCACCAGGCGGAGACCTCCCAGAAGCGGAGCCCCGAGGTCGCGGTGGCGAGCACGACGCCGACGAAGGCGTACAGCACGACCAGCTTCACGATGTAGATGACGAAAGCCACCTTCTGCGTGCCGAAGCCGTGCTCCACCCAGCGCTGGGTCGCGAAGCGGAGGCGGTCCCGAAGCGGGCGGGCGATGAACTCCGCCGGGTCGACCGCGGGGAGGTCGGGCTGCATGAATCCCATGATGGACGTCCTTTACGGGTGTGCGGAGGGGGACGGGGTCGATGCCGCGTCGAGGCGGCGCAGGGCGGGCTTGTCGATCTTGCCGACGGCGTTCTTGGGCAGCGTCTCGAGCACCGTGATCGCCACGGGCTGTTTGTACTTCGCGAGGTGTTCGCGCGTGTGGGCGGTGATCACGGTGGGCTCGAGGTGTGCGCCGGGCGCTGCGGCCACGTACAGCACGGGCAGCTCGCCGTACCGCACGTCGGGGCGGCCGATCACGGCCGCCTCCGCGACGCCGGCCACGCCGTACACCGCGGTCTCGATCTCCTTGGGGTAGATGTTCTCCCCGCCGCGGATGATCATGTCCTTCGCGCGGTCCACGAGGCGGAGGTAGCCGTCCTCGTCGAGGACGCCGACGTCACCGGTGTGCAGCCACCCGTCGACGATCGTCTTCGCGGTCTCCTCGGGCCGGCCGAGGTAGCCGCGCATGATGTTCGGTCCCGCGAGCAGCACCTCGCCGGGCTCGCCGGCCGGGACGTCGGCACCGTCGGGCCCGGCGATTCGGACCCGCTGGCCGGGCAGCGCCACCCCCACGCTGCCCACCTTGCGCACCCCGTCGAGCGGGTTGCACGTCGCGGCGCAGGTGCACTCGGACAGTCCGTAGCCCTCTATCAAGGGGAAGCCGAAGCGGGCCTCGAAGCCCTCCAACAGCTCCCGGCTCGCGGGCGCGGCCCCGCACACGCCGAAGCGGACCTTCGACAGGTCCGGCCGCACCTCGGGCGGCAGTCCCGCCAGCATCGTGTAGATCGTGGGCACCGCGGAGAAGTACGTCGCCCCGGTCTCGGAGAGCACGTCGAAGAAGGTGCGCGGGTCGAACCGGCCCGCGATGGTCACGCGGCCGCCGCCGCGCAGGGGGTTGAGGGTCGAGACCACGATGGCGTTGACGTGGAACAGCGGCAGGATCAGCAGGCTGTGGTCGTCGGCGCCGAAGTCGAAGGCCGCCGAGGACATCTCGCTCATCGCGACCAGGTTCGCGTGGTCGAGCATCACGCCCTTCGGGCGCCCCGTGGTGCCGGAGGTGTAGATCAGCAGCGCGAGGTCCGACGGTGCCGCGGCCGGCTCCGCGGCGTCGGGCGCGTGTCCGAGCAACGCGTCCGCGGCGATCACCGTGACTCCCGCCGGCGCGCCGGCATCGGTGACCAGGACCGCCGCGCCCGCGTCCTGCACCTGGTACTCGACTTCGGGCTGCGCGAGGTACGGATTGATCGGGGTCGCGGCCGCGCCCAGATGCCAGGACGCGAACAGGGTGACCACGAGCAGCGCCGTGTTCGGCAACTTCACCGCGACCACGTCCCCGGGGCCGACGCCGGCCGCGCGCAGGGCGGCGGCGCTGCGCACGGCACCGTCGAAGGCGGCGTTGTCGAGGTCGACGGCGTCGTCGGTGACCGCGGGCGCGTGCGGGGCCGCGGCGGCGCGCACCGCGGGCAGGTGGGCGAAGGTGGTGAAGTCGTGGGTCACGGTGGCTCCTAGTCCGGTGGGTGCATCCACGGTAGGGCCCGGGTGACGGGGGTCACATCGTCCACCGGCGACGAGGTGTCTCCTCGGCTTCGTCCTGAGAGGACGAAATCGGTGCCGGCCACCCGGCGTTCGAAGCTAGGATTTAGCGATGGAGTCCGATGCTCCGCGCAGGCTGATCGCGCGCGTGCTGAGCGCCGCACCGCGGCGCGCGGTCTCGGACGCGATGACCGAGCGGATCGCCGCCGACCTCCCCGACCTGAGGGCCGACGACGCGATCCTCGGTGCACTGGCGGCGAGCGTCGAGGCCAATGTGGAGAACGTGACCCACGCCGTCGTTCTGGACGTCCCCGTGGAACGGATCGAGGTTCCGCTGGCCGCGCTCGAGTACCCGCGCCGCGTGGCGCAGCGAGGCATGGCCGCGACCTCGCTGGTCCGCGCCTACTACCTGGGGCAGCAGACGATGATCGCTCTCCTCGGCGACGCCGTCGATGCGGACGACGAGGCGGGGCAGGACCTGCGTGAGGCCGCCATGCGGTGGCTCGTGGGCTGGTCCTTCGACTACAACGACGTCGTCACCCAGCGCGTGCTCGACGAGTACGAGACCGAGCGCGCCGCATGGGTGGACGCCGCAGCGGGGCTCGGACGGTGCGCGTTCTCGAGGTGCTCGAGGGAGAGGTGCCGAGCACGGCCGCCGCGTCGGCGAGCATCCGCTACCCGCTTCGCTCGACGCATGTCGGGATGGTCGTCTGGTACTCCGAAGGTGTCGACGAGGTCGAGCGGATCGAGCGGTTCCTCCGCGAGCTCGGTGCGGTCGCGGGTGCGGTCGCACCGCCGCTCACGGTCGCGGTCGACCGACTCACCGCGTGGGCTTGGCTACCGGTCGTCGACGGGGGCGCGGCGACCAGCGCCGCGAGGGCGTTCGCCGCTGCGGATCCGGACGCGCCGCGCGTCGTCTTCGGGCCGCCGGGGGACGGCGTGGAGGGCTTCCGCGCGACGAACCGGGCAGCGCGCGAGGTGCGCCGGGTCGCGGACGCGACGGACGCGAGGCTTCTCGTAACGACGGATCCCGGTGTGGGCCTGGCCGCCCTCCTCGCGCACGACGTGGGCGCGGCGCGGGCGTGGGCCGACGGGGTCCTTGGGGACCTGACCGGGAGGTCCGCCGCCGACGAGCGGTTCCGCAGCACGCTCGAGGTCTTCCTGCGCACCGGCGGAAGCTTCAAGGCCACGGCCGAACAGCAACTCCTGCACGCCAACTCGGTGAATTACCGGGTGCGCCGCGCGGTGCAGCGCAGGGGCCGGGAGATCGGCGACGACCGGCTCGATGTGGAAGTGGCACTCGCGGTGCGACGGATCTTCGGTCCGGCCTAGGCGCGCGCCTCCACGCGGCGGTGGGGAACCGGGAGCCCCAGGTTGTCGCGCAGTGTGGTGGTCTCGGCGTACTCGGCGCGCAGCACCCCGCGGTCCTGCAGTAGGGGCACGACGCGGTCGACGAATTCGTCGAGCCCGGTCGGCACCAGGTGCGAGCCGAGAATGAAGCCGTCGGAGCCGTCGTGCTGGACGAAGTCGTCGATCTGCTCGGCGACCTGCTCCGGCGTGCCGATCAGCGGCCCCCGCTCGAACTGGTCGATCACCACTTCGCGCAGCGACAACTTCTTCGCCTCGCCGACCTCGCGCAGGCGCTGCGCCGTCGCGAAACGATCTTGGTGCAGGAAGGCACGTCCCTGGATGATCGGCGGCGCCTCCGGATCGGGGTCGATCTCGGGCACCGGGCCGTCCGGATCGAACCCGGACAGGTCGCGGTTCCAGATCTGTTCCAGCAGGATCAAAGCGGTCTGTCCGGTCACCTGGCCGTGGACCACCTCGTGGTGCTTCTCGGCGGCCTCCGCAGGGGTGTCGCCGAGCACGAAGCTCGCGGACGGCAGGATCTTGATGTCATCGGCGTCGCGGCCCGCGGCCACGGCGCGGGACTTGATGTCACGGTAGAAGTCCGCCGCCTCGGGGAGCTTGCCGTAGGGCGAGAAGATCGCGTCGGCGTTGGCTGCCGCGAACTGCCGGCCCTGTGGTGAGACCCCCGCCTGGAGGACGACCGGTCGCCCCTGGGGGCTGCGCGGCACGGTGAACGTGCCCTCGATGTCGAACTGTTCGCCGCGGATGGTGAAACCGCCGGTGCCCGGATCGGAGAGGAAGCGGCCGACCGCCTTGTCCGCCAGGGGTTCGCCGCCCGCCCAGCTGTCCCACAGTGCCCGGACGGCGTTGAGAGTCTCCTCGGCCCGCACGTACCGGTCGGCGGGGTCCAGATAGCCGCCGCGCCGGAAGTTCTGGCCGGTGAACGCGTCGAACGAGGTGACCACGTTCCACGCGGCACGGCCGCCGGAGAGCTGGTCCAGGCTCGCGAACCGGCGCGCCAACTCGTAGGGCTCGTTGAACGTGGCGTTGATCGTGCCCGCGAGGCCCAGGTGCTGCGTGACCGCGGCCAGGGACGCCAGCACCGTGAAGGTATCGGGGCGTCCGATGATGTCCTGGTCGAAGACCCGCCCGGCGCGCTCGCGCAGGATCAGTCCCTCGGCGAGGAAGAAGAAGTCGAATCGGCCGCGCTCGGCGGTGCGTGCGGTGTGTTCGAAGGTGCTGAAGTCGATCTGGCTCCCCGCGTCCGGGTGCCACCACGCCGTGTGGTGATTCACGCCGCCCAGGTAGGCGCCCAGGATGACCTGCTTCTTGTTCGTACTCATGGCATCTCCTCAGACGGTGGCGTAGCGGTTGGGGACGGTCGATGACAGGCCCAGTAGGGCGCGGAGTGGACCGTCGGGATACCCGGTGCGGAACCGGCCGCGCGCCTGTAGCGCCGGGACCAGGCCGCGGGTGATCGCGGTGAGGTCGTCGGGCAGTGCGCCGGGGCGCAGGCGCACTCCGTCCACGCCGGCCTCGGTCCAGCCGAGCAGCAGGTCGGCGAGGTCGTCCGCGGAGCCGGCGAAGATCGCCGCGTCGGAGGTGAAGGGGGATCCGGCGGCCGCGTCGAGCCGTGCCAGGCGCTCGGCGCCCGGTTCGGTCGCGCTGTCGAGGAAGACGACCACGTCGGCGTACACCCGCAGCCGCTCCCCGTCGCGACCCACGCGCCGGACCGCCTCGTCGACGAGAGCGAGTACGGGCGCGGGCCCGTCCGCGAGGGTGGGGGTGACGAACAGCAGATCGGCCGCCCGGGCGGCGAACTCGTACGGTATCGGTGCGTGCCCCAGAGCCGCCACCACGGGCTGTCCCTGCGGCGGTCGCGGAGTGATCGATGGCCCGCGGACCGAGAAGAAGCGTCCGGAGAAGTCCGCCCGGTGCAGCTTGTCCCGGTCGATGAAGCGGCGCGTCGCGACGTCGCGGATCTCCGCGTCGTCCTCCCAGCTGTCCCATAGACGACGCGCGACCTCCACGGCATCGGCGGCCTCCTCGAACAGATCGACAAGTGCCTGCGACGGATTGGTTCCGGCGAGTTCGGCGGGTGTCGGGTCCGCGATGGTTCTGCGTCCGAAGTGTGCCGCCTCGGCCGCGGACGGCGAGATCCGCGGCTGCCAGCCCGCGCGGCCGCGTGAGGTGAAGTCGAGGGTCGCGATCGCGGTGGAGACGTGGAAGGGCTCGGTGTGCGTCGTCGTCACGGTGGGGATCAGGCCGATGTGCGCGGTGGCCGGAGCGATCCGGGCGGCGATCAGGTGCGCATCGACCCTGCTGCGGACTCGGTCGATGTCGTGCGACGGCACCCGCAGGGAGTCTTCGATGGAGACGAAGTCGAGCAGACCTGCCTCGGCCTCGGTCGCGAGCTCGGTCCAGTACCCCGCGGCGCCGAGTTCGCGCGGCCGTGCGGTGGGCTCGCGCCACGCGGCCGGGTGCCAGCCGGCGCCGTCCAGCGCAACACCGAGGTGCAGCTCCGTGCCCCTTCCCGCCGGCCGGTCCGCGAAGGAGGATGCGTTCTGCGCCATGTGGTTCCCCGTCTCGATTCGGTCTCTTCGCTGCACCACGCTCGTCCCGCGGCTGCTCGCCGTCAACGATTCGGATCACGCCGATCCGGGGGAAATGCTCACGGCCGCCGCGGGTTTGCAACCTCCGTGGGGACGACGCGAACCGAGGGGCCCGCGCCGCCGGTACCACGGGGCCGGGACCGGTGGGAAGTGCTCGTGTGCTGCCTCGCGGGATTCGCGACGCTGCTCGACTCGGGTGCGATGGCGGTCTCCCTCCCGGCGCTGCGCGCTCACCTCCACGCCACCGCCGGGCAGACCCAGTGGGTACTCGCCGCCTACTCGCTCGGTTTCGGGCTGGCGCTGGTGCCGGCGGGACGGCTCGGCGACGAACTGGGCCGGAGGAGACTGCTCCTCGCCGGGGTCTCGGCCTTCTCGACCTCCGCTCTGGTGTCCTCCCTCGCGGGCGACGCCTGGCAGGTCGTCGCCGCGCGTCTGCTGCAGGGCGTCGCCGCCGGCGTCATCAGCTCGCAGGTGCTGGGGATCATCGCCGATCGGTTCACGGGGGTCCTCCGTGCCCGCGCGCTCGCCGCGTACGGGGTGGCGATCGGCCTGGCCGGCATGGCCGGGCCGGTGTCCGGTGGCCTCGTGCTCGCAGTGACGGGGGAGGCGACCGGCTGGCGGTGGGCGCTGGCGCTCAACGTCCCGTTCGGGGTACTCGCCCTGGTCGGTGCCGCGGTGTTCCTGCGGCGCGACGGTGCGCCGCGGGCGGCGGCGAGGTTCGACCTCGTCGGGCTCGTGCTGCTGGGCGCCGCGACACTGCTGGTTCTGGTCCCGCTCGTCGCGCACTTCGGAGCGGCCGCCACCGGCGCCTGCGTCGTCGCGGCCGCGGCGACCGTCGCGGCGCTGGTGCGCTGGGAGCGCGGCTGCGCACGCGGCGGGGGCACCCCGGTGCTGGTCCCCGAACTGCTGGCCTCACGCGGTTTCACCCTCGGCGCGGGCGTGGCGATGTTCTACTTCGGTGCGGCGCTGTCGGTGAACACCGTCCTCACGATGTATCTGATCGAGCGACAGCGGCTCAGCGCCCTGCAGGCGGCCCTGGTACTCGTCGGCGGTGGCCTCGCCATGGCCGTGTCCTCCGGGATCGGGTGGCGTGTCGCGGCCCGCTTCGGCCGCGCGACCGTCGTCTGGGCGCTGGTCGCGGAGGCGGTGATCGTGGTGGCGTACGTGAGCGCCGTCGACCTGCTCAGCACACCGGCCGTGCTGATCGCGGTCGCGCTCCTGTCCATCGCGTCGGGCGTGGCATCGGGCCTCGTCGACGCCCCCAACCGCGCTCTGACCCTGGAGTACGTCCCCGCGGCGGCGAACGGTGTGGCGGCGGGTTTCCTCCAACTGGTCCAGCGGCTATCGGCGACGGTGGCCCTCACCGCAACGTCGGGCCTGTACCTCGCGCGACCGCACGAGGCCGGCGGACTGGTTCCGGCGCTGGGACTGTGCCTGGCCATGTTCGTCGCGGGTCTCGGCTGCGCGGTGCTCGATGCCCGGCGCCGCGCGACCCGCCGGAGATCCGCCGAGCACCAGGTCACTAAGCTGACGGTGCAACCGGCACCGTGAATGAGGAGCGCAAGTGAGCCGTCCCGTGGTATTGATCGCCGACAAGCTGGCACCGTCGACTGTGGAGGCGCTCGGTGACGGCGTCGAGGTGAAGTGGGTCGACGGCCCCGATCGCCCCGCGCTGCTCGCCGCGGTCCCCGAGGCCGACGCGCTCCTGGTCCGCTCCGCGACCACCGTGGACGCCGAGGTCCTCGCCGCGGCCCCGAAGCTCAAGATCGTCGCCCGCGCCGGCGTCGGCCTGGACAACGTGGACGTGCCCGCCGCCACCGAGCGCGGCGTCCTCGTGGTCAATGCGCCCACCTCGAACATCCACACCGCGGCCGAGCACGCCGTCGCGCTGATGCTCGCCACCGCCCGGCAGATCCCCGCGGCCGATAAGACCCTGCGCGAGCACACCTGGAAGCGCAGCGCGTTCAACGGCGTCGAGATCCTCGGCAAGACCGTGGGCGTGGTCGGGATGGGCCGGATCGGGCAGCTGGTCGCGCAGCGCCTCGCCGCCTTCGAGACCAAGATCATCGCCTACGACCCCTACGTCAGCCCGGCCCGCGCCGCGCAGCTCGGCATCGAGCTCGTCACGCTGGAGGAGCTCGTCGAGCGCGCCGACCTCATCACGGTGCACCTGCCCAAGACCCCGGAGACCAAGGGCCTCATCGGCCGCGAGCTCCTGGCGAAGACCAAGAAGGGCGTCATCATCGTCAACGCCGCCCGCGGCGGACTGGTCGACGAGCAGGCCCTCGCCGACGCGATCACCTCCGGCCAGGTCTTCGGCGCCGGGCTCGACGTGTTCGAGACCGAGCCCTGCACGGACAGCCCGCTGTTCGAGCTGCCGCAGGTCGTGGTGACCCCGCACCTCGGCGCCTCCACCTCCGAGGCGCAGGACCGCGCCGGCACCGACGTGGCCAAGAGCGTGCGCCTCGCCCTGGCCGGCGAGTTCGTGCCGGACGCCGTGAACGTCAAGGGCGGCGCCGTCGACGAGGAGGTCGCGCCCTGGCTCGAGCTGACCCGCAAGCTGGGCGTGCTGCTGGGCGGGCTGCCCGGGCAGCTCCCCGAGAAGCTCGGCGTCACCGTCCGCGGCGAGCTGGCCAGCGAGAACGTCGACATCCTGCAGCTGTCGGCCCTGCGCGGCCTGTTCTCGGCGGTCATCGAGGACCCGGTCACCTTTGTCAACGCGCCCGCCCTGGCGGAGGAGCGCGGCGTCACCGTCGAGCTCGAGAAGGTCTCCGAGAGCCCGAACCACCGCAGCCTCGTGGACGTGCGCGCCGTGTACGGCGACGGCACCGTCCAGAACGTGTCCGGCACCCTCACCGGCCTGGACCGCGTGGAGAAGGTCACCAACATCAACGGCCGCAACTTCGACCTGCGCGCCGAGGGGCTCAACCTGTTCATCGCCTACGGCGACAAGCCGGGATCGCTCGGCAAGATCGGCACGCTGCTCGGCGACGCCGGGATCGACATCGCGGCGGCCGCGCTGAGCCAGGACGCCGAGGGCACCGGCGCGACGGTGCTGCTGCGCGTCAGCTCGGCCGTGCCCGCCGACGTGCAGCAGGCGATCGGCGACGCGGTCGAGGCCACCGCGCTGGCGCAGGTGGATCTCGCATGAAGCTCGCGGTGATCGGCGGGGACGGCATCGGCCCCGAGGTGACGGCGGAGGCGCTCAAGGTGCTGCGCGCGGTGGTCGGCGAGATCGAGACCACCGACTACGACCTGGGCGCGCGGCGCTACGAGCGCAACGGCGAGCTGCTCACCGATGAGGATCTGGCCTCGCTGCGCGAGCACGACGCGATCCTGTTGGGCGCCATCGGCGATCCGCGGAAGGTGCCGCCGGGGGTGCTCGAACGGGGCCTGCTGCTGAAGATGCGGTTCGCGCTCGATCATCACGTGAACCTGCGGCCCTCCAAGCTGTTCCCCGGCGTGGAGTCGCCCCTGAAGAACCCGGGCGAGATCGACTTCGTCGTGGTGCGCGAGGGCACGGAGGGCGCCTACACCGGCAACGGCGGGGCGATCCGCGTCGGCACCCCCCAGGAGGTCGCCAACGAGACCTCGGTGAACACCCGCTTCGGCGCGGAGCGCGTGGTGCGCTTCGCCTTCGAGCTGGCCCGGACCCGCCGCAAGAAGCTCACCCTGGTGCACAAGACCAACGTGCTCGTGTTCGGCGGCTCGCTGTGGCAGCGCACCGTCGACGACGTGGCGCGCGAGTTCCCCGACGTGGCCGTGGATTACAGCCACATCGACGCGGCGACGATCTACCTGGTGACCGAGCCGTCGCGGTTCGACGTGATCGTCACCGACAACCTGTTCGGCGACATCCTCACCGACGAGGCGGGCGCGATCTCCGGCGGGATCGGCCTGGCCGCCTCGGGCAACATCGACGCGACCGGCGCCAACCCGTCGATGTTCGAGCCGGTGCACGGCAGCGCCCCCGACATCGTCGGCCAGGGCGTGGCCGATCCGACCGCGGCCATCCTCTCCGCCGCGATGCTGTTGCGGCACCTGGGGAACGAGGACGGCGCGCAGCGGATCGAGGCCGCGGTGACCGCCGACCTCGCCGCGCGCGGCGACGCCCCGATCCGCACCGCGGAGGTCGGCGACCGCATCGCCGCCGCCCTCACGGCATAGCCCGACGATCGTCGACAATGCCCGCCCCTGCGCCCCGCAGGGGCGGGCATTGCGCACTCAACAGCAGGAGAGCCCTGCTCCTTTGGGCGTGTTGCGCCGGGCTGACGCTGTTGAGTCACGTGCGGGTGCCCGACGGTGCCGCCTCCGCCCGGTCCGCGGGCTTCGCGTCGGACGGGACCAGCGGGTAGGCGAGCAGCGGGGCCAGGGCGACGATCGCGAACGCGGCGCCGAAGCCGGTCGCGTGGATCAGCGTCCCGAGGATGGGGCCGGCGGCGGTGGTCACGACGAACTGCCCCGTGTTCTGGATGCCGAGGGCCCGGCCGCTGTAGAAGGGCCCGGCCTTCTCGGCGATCGCGGTGAACGCGAGGCCGTTGTCGGCGACCGTGACCACCGAGGCCACCAGGAAGACCAGGACCGCGACGGGGGAGCCGATCGCGGTGAGCGCGCCCAGCCCCGCCATCGATGCGGCCGCGGCCAGCGCGATCCACTTGATGGGCGCGGTGCGCGAGCCCAGCCGATCGGACCACGCGCCCGCGGCGATGCGGCCCAGCGCGCCGAACAGCTGGCTCGCGGAGACGAGCAGGCCGGCGGTGGCCGGCGCCCAGTGCAGTCCGACGATCAGCCAGGTGATGCCCCAGGTCCAGACCGCGCCCTGCGGCAGCACCAGCAGCAGTGAGACGGCGTGGATGCGGGCCAGGAACGAGTCCTCGCGGTACGGGTTCGCCTGCGCCGCCGCGGCGGTGGGCCCGGCCTCGGGGCGGGGCGGGTCGACGATGAACGCCCACACCAGGACCAGCGAGATGACCGCGACGGCGAGGGGGACCGTCATGGCCGCGGTGAGGCCGACGCGGTTCGCCAGCAGCGGCATGGTGAGCGAGAGGAGGGCGATGCCCAGCGGCTGCGAGGTCTGCCGGATCCCCATCGCGGTGCCCCGGCTGGACGCGGGGAACCAGCCGACCACGATCCGGCCGCTCGCGCCGTTGCCGCTCGCGGCCATCGCGGACGCCACGAACAGCGCGAGGGCGGCCACCGGGAGTGGGGCGTGTCCCGCGAACGCGGCGACGGCCGCCACGAGGCCGAGGGACGCGCCGGCCATGCTGACCAGGAGCACGCGGCGTTCGCCGTAGCGGTCGATGAGGGCGCCCCACAGGATGGTCGTCAGGAGGAGTCCCGCGGGGGCGGCCGCGGCGAACAGGCCCGCGCGCTGGACCGGGAGGCCCTCGCGGATGAGCTGCGGAATGAGGAACGCGGTGCAGTTCACGGCGGCGGTCGTGGTGATCGCGGCGGTCATGGAGACCACCAGGATCCACCAGCGGCGTGCTGCTGACATCTCCATGGAATCCCAATCAGTGGAACGAATCGTCTATACCTTGGGATGAAGCCTAGCTGATCGAAGTACCCCGGTCGACCGGTAGGCTCGTCCCATGCGCCTAGCACGAATCGCCAGCAGTGACGGGGTGGCCTTCGCCGCCATCGAGGGGGACGTGGGCGCGAGCGCCGCGGACGCCGGCTTCTCCGGCGAGGCCCGGGCCCGCGAGATCGCCGAGCACCCCTTCGGCACACCGGAGTTCACCGGTCGCAGCTGGCCGCTCGACGACGTGCGGCTGCTCGCGCCGATCCTCGCGAGCAAGGTGGTCTGCATCGGCAAGAACTACGCGGCCCACATCGAGGAGATGGGCGGCGAGGCGCCGAAGGACCCGGTGATCTTCATCAAGCCCAACACGTCGATCATCGGGCCGCTCTCGCCGATCAAGCTCCCGCGCAGTTCGCAGCAGGTGGACTACGAGGGCGAGCTGGCCGTGGTGATCGGCCAGCCCTGCCGCGACGTGCCGGCGGCGCGCGCCAAGGACGTGATCCTCGGCTACACCGTGGCCAACGACGTGACCGCGCGCGATCAGCAGCGCCACGACGGGCAGTGGACCCGCGGCAAGGGGTACGACACCTTCTGCCCGCTGGGCCCGTGGATCGAGACCGATTTCGATCCGTCCGACGCGCGGATCTACACCGAGCTCGACGGCGTGATCAAGCAGGACTCGCGGAGCTCGCTGATGATCCATTCGATCGGCGACATCGTCGAGTGGATCTCCTCGGTGATGACGCTGCTGCCGGGCGACGTGATCCTGACCGGCACGCCGGAGGGCGTGGGGCCCATCACCGCCGGGCAGCAGGTCTCCGTCACCGTCGAGGGCATCGGAACCCTGACCAGCCTCGCCGAGGACCGCTGACGCCCGATCCCGGGGCGATCGGCGCGAAAGCCGCCTGACGCCGCCAGTGCTGACATACTGTTGAAGTATGCCTTCATTTGTCAGCACAAACCCCGGGTGGGTGCTCCGGTGAACGTCCCGCCCGGAGCGGTGGTCTGGAGCGACGGATTCCTCCGGTACGCGTGGTCGCCGCACCACCCCATGAATCCGGCCCGGCTGGAGCTGACGATGGCGCTCGCCCGCGAGCTGGGCGTGCTCGACGGTGCCGAGCAGGTCGCGCCGCGGCCGGCCGCGGACGCCGACCTGCTGCGCGTGCACGACCCGTCCTACATCGCGGCGATCCGGCGGGCGGAGGACCTGCCCGAGGACGAGGCCCGCGCGGTCGGGCTGGACGCCGACGACAACCCGGTGTTCGCGCACATGCACGAGGCCGCGGCGATCGTCGTGGGCGGCACGCTGGCCGCGGCGGAGGAGATCGTCACCGGCCGGGCGCGCCGCGCCGTCAGCATCGGCGGCGGGATGCACCACGCCATGGCGGGGCGTGCCGCGGGCTTCTGCGTGTACAACGACGTGGCCGTCGCGATCTCCTGGTTGCTCGACAACGGCTTCCGCCGCATCGCCTACATCGACGTGGACGTGCACCACGGCGACGGGGTGCAGGCCGCGTTCGAGGAGGACCCGCGCGTGCTCACCGTCTCGATCCACCAGGACCCCGCGACGCTGTGGCCGTGCACCGGCGGCGCGGGGGAGATCGGCACGGGGCCGGGAACCGGGACGGCCGTGAACCTGCCGCTGCCGCCGGGCACCGGGGACGCGCAGTGGCTGCGGGCCTTCCACGCCGTCGTGCCGGAGGCGATCGCCGCGTTCGCGCCGGAGATCATCGTCAGCCAGTGCGGCGTCGACACCCACCGCGACGATCCGCTCGCGGACCTCCGGCTCACCGTGGACGGCCAGCGCGCCGCGTTCGTGGCGATGCGTGACCTCGCCGACCGGCACGCCGGTGGACGGTGGCTCGCCGTCGGCGGCGGCGGGTACGACGTGCTCGGCGTGGTGCCCCGCGCCTGGACCCACCTCATGGCCGCGGCCCTCGGCCGCTCGGTGGCCCCGGACACCCCGGTGCCCGCCGCGTGGCGCGAGCGGGTCCGCGCGCTCGATCCCGAAGCGGCCGTGCCCCTCTCGATGGGCGACGGCGGCACCGCGGAGTACGTCCCGTGGCCGCGGCCCGCCGCCGGGGCCGAGGCGGTGGACCGCGCCGTGCGTGCGACGCGCCGCGCGGTGTTCGGCCACCTGGGCCTCGACCCGGAGGCCGGCGATGACTGACGCCGCGGGTCCCGCCGAGGAGCGGCCGAGCCATCCCGAGGACTGGCGCGCCGACGTGCTGGCCGCGGACGGCGGCGTGGTGCACCTGCGCCCCATCACCCCCGACGACGCCTACAAGCTGGTGGCGTTCCACTCCCGGCTGTCTGAACAGACCCGGTTCCTGCGCTACTTCGAGTCCTACCCGACGCTCTCGGCGAACGACGTGTACCGGGCGACCCACGTGGACAACCGCAACCGCGTCTGCCTGGTGGCGATGCTCGGCGACGAGATCATCGCGGTCGGCGTGTACGAGGCCGAACCGGACGCCCCGACGGCGGAGGTCGCCTTCGTGGTCGCGGACGACCACCAGCGCCGCGGCCTGGGGTCCGTCCTGCTCGAGCACCTCGCCGGCGCGGCGGCCGAGAACGGGATCGAGACCTTCGAGGCGGCGGTCCTCGCGGACAACCCCAGCATGGTGCGGGTCTTCGAGGAGGCGGGCTACCAGCTGCGCGGCACCGACGACGGCTACGTCGTGCACCTCGAGTTCGCCATCGACCCGAGCGAGGCGCTGCTGCAGGTGCGCAACGCCCGCGAGCGCGCGTCCGAGGCGCGCAGCGTGCGGAACCTGCTCTCGCCCCGGTCGATCGCGGTCATCGGGGCCTCGCAGACCGAGGGCAAGGTGGGGCAGGCCGTGCTGGCGAACCTGCTCCGCGGGCAGTTCGACGGACCCGTCTTCCCCGTCAACGACACCCGGCGCGCCGTGCAGGGCGTGCGGTCCTACGCCACGGTCCGCGACATCCCCGACACCGTGGACATGGCGATCGTCGCGGTCCCCGCCTCGGACATCGACGACGTGCTCGACGACTGCCTGGGCAAGCAGGTGAACAGCCTCGTGGTCCTCTCGGCGGGCTTCGCGGACGCCGACGACGCGGACGGCGACGCCGCCCAGCGCCGGCTGGTCCGGGAGGCGCGGGCGCACGGCATGCGCCTCGTGGGCCCGCACGCCCTCGGGGTGGCGAACAACGATCCCGCGGTCTCCATGAACGCGACGCTCGCCCCGGACCTGCCCGGGCGCGGGCGCGCCGGATTCTTCTGCCAGTCGAACCCGCTCGGCGCCTCTATCCTGCGCGGCGCGGCGGCGCGGCGCCTCGGCCTCTCCACGTTCGTCTCGGCCGGGAACCGCGCGGACGTCTCGGGCAACGACCTTCTGCAGTACTGGGATTCGGACCCGGACACCGACGTGGTGCTGCTGTACCTGGAGACCCTCGGCAACCCGCGCAAGTTCTCCCACATCGCGCGGCGCATGTCGCGCGAGAAGCCGATCGTGGTGGTGCGCGGCAGCCGGATCGACCGGCCGGACGCCAACGGCGGCGCCACCGAGATCGACGACACCGTGGCGGCCAACGTCTTCCACCAGGCCGGGGTGATCGCGGTCGATTCGATCGGGGAGATGTTCGACTGCGCCACCCTGCTGTGCCACCAGCCGCTGCCGGAGGGCCCGAGGATCGCGGTGCTGAGCACGAGCGCGCCGCTGGCCCGGCTCGCCGTCGGCGTCGCGACGTCCGGGGGCCTGACGGTGGCGCGCACCGTCACCCTGGCACCGTCGGACGGGCCGGATCGGTTCGCGTCCGCGCTGCGGGACGTGATGGCGGACGGTGAGATCGACGCCGTGGTGGCCCTGGTGGTGCCCCCGGTCCCGGTCCCGATGGAGCCGTACGCGGCGCCGCTGCGGGCCGCGGCCCGGGAGGGGAGCAAGCCGATCGTCACGACGTTCTCGGGCGAGAACGGCCTACCGGAGCTGCTCTCGGTGGACGGTCCCGACGGTATGCCGGCGTCCGGTTCGGTGCCGTCGTTCCGCGACCCCGACCGCGCCGTCCGCGCGCTGGCGCGGGTGTGGTGGTACGCGATGTGGCGGCGCACGCCCGTCTCCGAGCCCGAGCACCCGGACGGGCTCGACGTGGAGCGCGCGCACGGCATCGTGGTGGAGGCGCTGCAGCGCGGCACCTCCGGCAGCGGGGGATGGCTCTCGGACGTCGAGGCCACGGCGCTGCTGGGCTGCTTCGGGATCCGGGTGGTGGACTTCGCCGAGGTGACGGACGCCGACGGTGCCGTGGCCGCCGCGCGCGAGCTGGGCCTTCCGGTGGCGCTCAAGGCCACGAGCCGGGGCTGGCGCAACCGCCCGGACATGCGCGGCGTCCGGCTGGACCTGGCGGGCGCGGGCGAGGTGCGGCGGGCGTACCGCGACCTCGCGGGGGCGTCCGGCTCCCCGCTCCTGCACGTGCAGCGCATGGCGGACAAGGGGATCGGGTGCGCGATCGCGGTGCACGACGATCCGTCGTTCGGCTCGGTCGTCTCGTTCGGCCTGTCCGGCACGATCACCGCGCTGCTGGGCGACAGGGCCTTCCGCGCCCTGCCGCTGGGGCGCGAGGACGCGGAGCAGCTGATCGCCGCGCCCCGCGCGGCGGTGCTGCTGGCGGGGGGCGAGAACGCGGAGCCCGCGGACACCGGGGCCCTGGTGGATCTCGTGGTGCGGGTGTCGGCGCTGTGCGACGACGTCCCCGAGATCAGGGAGCTGTCCCTCGAGCCGATCCTCGCCTCCGGCGGCGGGGCGGCGGTCCTGGACGCGCGGGTGCGGATCGGCACCGAGCCGATGCGCCGCGGCATCGATCCGCGCCGGATCGGGTGACGCGCGCCGCCGGCGGATTCAGTCGAGCTTGACCGCGAGGACCGGTACGGGGGACTGCAGGATCAGCCTCTGGCTGATGCTGCCCAGGACGGCCTTGCTGACCCGCGATCGCCGGCGCACGCCGATCACGAGCCGGTCGGCGCCGTGCCGTTCGATCGCGGCCAGCACGGCGTCCGCGGGATCGCGGTCCTCGCGGCCCTCGCGTTCGATCACGGTGAGCGTGCCGGGGAACCCGGCGGCAGCGGGATCCAGCGGCGTGAGACCGAGGTTGACCGCGACGAGATCGGCGCCCAGGCGGGTGGCCTCGGCGACGGCGGCGGAGAGCGCGACGGCCCCCTCGGCGCTCTCGGGTACTGCGACGACGATGGTCATGGCGAGCACTGTACCGGCGCTCGCAATGACCATCGAC
>JBEBXD010000059.1:0-28727 GCA_040391845.1 Tsukamurella paurometabola
CGCCGTTGATGTGCTGCAGGTCGAAGAAGAACGCCTTGATCATGTTCTTCGAGACCTGGCCGGTGGCGAGGGAGACGAAGTAGCGGCCCTCGATCACGCTGGCGGTGTCGAAGTCCACCAGCGCGCCCTCGACGGCGGCGGCCATGATGGCGCGCGGGGCGGGCATCGGGGCGCCCTTGAGCTGCTTGCGCAGGTTCGCGGGGAACGCCGGCAGGTTCGCCGCCACCGCGGGCGACGAGGGGGAGCCGCCGGGGATCTTGTACCCCTTGACGTCCCACGGCTGTACGCCGCCCTCGGGATTCGCCTTGATCCACGCCTTCGCGGCGGGAACGAGCTCCTCGACGGAGCCCACGACCTCGTGCACCAGGCCCACGTCCTTGGCCTTCGCCGGCTTCATCCGCGGCCCCTGCAGCAGCACGCCCATGAGCGCGCCCTGCAGGCCGAGCAGCCGCACGGTGCGGGTGACGCCGCCGCCGCCGGGCAGCAGGCCGAGGGTGACCTCGGGCAGGCCGATCTGCGAGCCGCGCACATCGGCGGCGATGCGGTGGTGGGTGGCGAGCGCGATCTCCAGGCCGCCGCCGAGCGCGGCGCCGTTGATCGCGGCGACCACGGGCTTGCCGAGGGTCTCCAGGCGGCGCAGCTGCGCCTTCATCGACTCGACGTTGTCGAACACCTGCTGCGCGTCGGCCTTGGTCGCCTGGCGGATCAGGTTCAGGTTGCCGCCCGCGAAGAAGGTCTTCTTCGCCGAGGTCAGCACGACGCCCGTGATGGAGTCCTTCTCGGCCTCCAGCCGGTCGATGGTCGCCGCCATCGACTCCCGGTACAGGTCGTTCATGGTGTTCGCGGAGCTGGTGGGATCGTCCATCGTCAACGTGACGATGCCGTCCGCGTCCTGCTCCCATGCGATCATGTTGTCAGCCATGTCTTGTGTTGTCTCCGTAGTCTTTCCGGCCGGTCAGAGGCGCTCGATGATGGTCGCGATGCCCATGCCACCGCCGACGCAGAGGGTGATCAGGCCGTAGCGGCCGCCGGTGCGCTCGAGCTCGTCGAGCACGGTGCCCACCAGCATGGCGCCGGTGGCTCCCAGCGGGTGGCCCATCGCGATGGCGCCGCCGTTGACGTTGACCTGCTCGCGGTCGAGCTTGAAGTCCTTCATCCACTTCAGGACGACCGATGCGAACGCCTCGTTCAGCTCCCACACGTCGATGTCGTCCTTGGTGAGACCCGCGAGGCGGAGGGCCTTCTCGGTGGCCGGCGTGGGGCCGGTCAGCATGATCGTCGGGTCCGAGCCGGTGACGGCGGTGGCGACGATGCGGCCGCGCGGGGTCAGGCCGGCCTTCTTGCCGCCGGCCTCGTTGCCGATCAGCAGGAGCGCGGCACCGTCGACGATGCCGGAGCTGTTGCCGCCCGTGTGGACGTGGTTGATCTTCTCGACCGTGTAGAACTTCTGCAGTGCGACGGCGTCGAAGCCGCCCATCTCGCCGATGGCGTCGAACGCCAGGCGCAGCTTGCCGAGGTCCGCGGCGGTGGTGCCGGGGCGACGGTGCTCGTCGGTGTCGAGCACGACCAGGCCGTTCTGATCCTTCACGGGGACGACGGACTTGGCGAAACGGCCCTCGTCCCACGCCTTGGCGGCGAGGTCCTGCGACTGCGCGGCGTACTGGTCGACGTCGTCGCGGGTGAAGCCCTCGATGGTGGCGATCAGGTCGGCGCCGATGCCCTGCGGAACGAAGTAGGTGTCGTAGTTCGTGGTGACGTCCTGGAACATCGCTCCACCGTCGGAGCCCATCGGCACGCGGGACATGGACTCCACGCCGCCGGCCAGCACCAGCTGATCCCACCCGGCGCGCACCTTCTGCGCGGCCGTGTTCGTCGCCTCCAGGCCGGACGCGCAGAAGCGGTTGAGCTGCACACCGGCGACGGAGTCGGGCAGGCCCGCCACCATGGCGGCGGCACGGGGGAGGACGCCACCCTGATCGCCCACCGGGCCGACGATGCCGAGCACGATGTCGTCGACGTCCGCGGGATCCAAGGTGGGGAAACGGTCCTTGATCTCGTCGATGAGGCCCACGACGAGATCGATCGGCTTCGTGCCGTGCAGCGCTCCGCCGCGCTGTTTGCCCCGCGGTGTGCGGATGGCCTCGTAGATGAATGCGTCTGACACGGTGTTCCTTCCTTGGTGTTCGTCCACCCAGAATGTCACAAGTAAGTCACTATTCTCTAACTTTGGGCGTTTTGCCCCCGGGCGAACCTGTTCTAGAACACAATCGCATACATGACCTCTCTTGAGAACATCGCCTGGTTCCCCCGCACCGACGAGCCGCGCAGCTCACAGCGCAACACCTGGAACAACAGCGTCCGCAACCACGCAGTCATGCGCGGCGACCGGCCCGCACTGCGCTACCTCGACAAGGAGGTCACGTGGGCCGGGCTCGCCGAGCGGGTCGGGGCGTTCGCCGGGGCGCTCGCCGAGCGCGGCATCGGGGCCGGCGACAGGGTGCTGATCCTCGGCCTGAACCGGATCGAGTACGTCGAGGCCACCCTGGGCGTCACGGCGCTCGGCGCGATCGCCGTCCCCGTCAACTTCCGCATGGCGCCGCCCGAGGTCGCCTACCTGGTGCAGGACACGCTGTGCAGCGCCGTGATCTACGAGGCCCCGTTCGACCCACTGATCGCGGGCGTCGCAGGGGCGGGTGCGGAGTTCGGGCTGCGCATCCGGTTCGACGGTGCCGACCAGGCCGCCGGGGCGCTGGGTTACGAGGACCTGGTCGGCGAGGGCCGCCCCGACCCGCGGGTCGACGTGCCGGAGGACTCGCCGGCGCTGATCATGTACACCTCGGGCACCACCGGCCGCCCCAAGGGTGCGGTGCTGACCCACGTGAACATGACGGCCCAGGGCTGGACCAACCTGGTGGCACCGGGCTCGGTCGATCCCGACGCCGTGGGCGCGATCGCCGTTCCCCTGTTCCACATCGCCGGCTTCGGCGTGCTCGCCTCCGCGTTCCTGCAGGGCCTGACCTCGGTGATCTTCCCGCTCGGGGCGTTCGACGCCGCGCAGACGCTGGACGCGCTGGAGCGCGAGGGCATCACCAGCATGTTCATGGTGCCGATGCAGTGGCAGCTGGCCGTCGCCGAGCAGAAGGCGCGCCCGCGCGACCTCAAGCTCAAGTTCGTGTGGTGGGGCGCCGCCCCGGCCAGCGAGACCCTGCTCCGCGAGCTCACCGCGACCTTCCCGGACGCCGAGATCTGCGCCGTCTTCGGGCAGACCGAGATGTCGCCGGTCACCTGCGCCCTCTCCGGCGCGGACACGCTGCGCAAGTTCGGCTCCGTCGGCAAGGTGGTGCGCACCGTCGCGGCCCGGGTGATCGACTCCGAGGGCAACGACGTGCCGCGCGGCGAGGTCGGCGAGATCGTCTACCGCGGGCCCAACATGATGTCCGGGTACTGGAACAACCTCGAGGCCACCCGGGAGGCGTTCGCCGGCGGCTGGTTCCACTCGGGCGACCTCGTGCGGATGGACGAGGAGGGCTTCGTCTACGTGATCGACCGCGCGAAGGACATGATCATCTCCGGCGGCGAGAACATCTACTCCGTGGAGGTGGAGAACGCGGTCGCCGCCCACCCGGACGTGACCGAGGTGGCCGTGATCGGCCGGCCCGACGAGAAGTGGGGCGAGATCGTGGTCGCCGTGATCCAGCTGCGGGACGGCGCCGCGCTCACCACCGAGGGGCTCTCGGGCTTCCTCAACGACCACATCGCCCGGTACAAGCACCCCCGCGACCTCGTGATCATCGAGGCCCTGCCGCGCAACCCCACGGGCAAGGTCACCAAGCCCGTGCTGCGCCAGCAGTTCGGCTGACGGCCCCGCGAGCCCGACGGTGCCGCCGCGCACCGTCGGGCCCGCGGGCCGGCGCCCGAGGGCCGGGGCTCAGACGAGCGGCCGGCCGAGCCTCGCGCGCAGCCGCATGTCCAGCAGCAGCAGCCGGTAGGGCAGGCGCCGCAGCGCGAGCGGCGCCAGGCCGTTGACCGCGGCCGTCACCCGCCAGAAGCGGTCGAACCGCCGCTGGTCGCGCGCGCTCCATTCGATCTGCATCGCCTCCCGGAACCGGGGCGCGAGGAATCCCGCGGCCATGAACCGGTTGAAGGTCTTGAGCGGCTGCGGCAGATCGCCGGCGAAGGTGAAGTCCACCAGCTCGCGGAGGTAGGCCCGACTGGTCTCGTCCGGGTTGATCCGCTTCTCGCACAGCGCGACCCAGAGCGCGTCGAACTCCTCGGGGGTCGCGGGCCACTGCTCCGCCGGCACCTGCAGTGTGGTGCCCAGCGGCGCCGCATCGCGGTAGAACAGCGCGCGCTGCTCCCGATTCATCCTCCCGCGCAACAGCTGGTGGGTGTCCTCGAACCCCACGTACAGGCACATGGCGACCCACAGCTGCAGGCCCCGGTCCATCGCGTTGTACTTGACCGGGCTCGCCGCCGTGCTGCGCACCTGCCGGTGCACGGAGTCGACCGCCTCGCGGTAGCGCCGCTTGTCCTCCGCGGTGCCCAGAAGGGCGACCGCGAGGTAGGTGAACGTGGTGCGGGAGCGCTTGATCGGATGCTGGTAGAGGGAGCCCGAGTCGACGGGCGATTCCATCACCCCGTACGCCACCGGCAGGTTCAGCAGCTGCATCACGACGTTCGCCGCGCCCGCGGTGGCGGAGGGGGCGTCCAGCGAGTCCGGCGTCGTGGTGAGCACGTGCCCGGGCCGGGCGGGAGCGGTGATCGTGATGCGGTAACCGCCCGCCACGGGATCGACCGGTTCGACGGGTTCGACGGCGGATTCCGCCCGGGGTTCGGTCTCCGCGCCGCGTGTCCGGGGCGGCTGCGCACTCACAGTCATGGGTGTTCCTCCTGAGCGGTTTCACCGATTCGGTGTGTGAACGTTCACTTACTTATAGGGTTGACGGTACACCGTGCGCGGGCCCCTCGGCAGTGAGTAGTCTCGATGCGGTCGGCGAAGAGGAGTGGAAGTGACGCAGGTGCGGCGCAAGCGGCCCAAGGATCGGCGCGAGCAGATCGCCCGTGTCGCCGCGGAGGACTTCTCCCGGCGGGGCTACCACGGGGTGGGGATCGAGGAGATCGCCGCCTCCCTGGACATCAGCGGGCCCGCGGTGTACCGCCACTTCCCCAACAAGTACGCCCTCCTCGAGCACGCCATCACCTCCGCCTCCGATGCGCTGTGCCACGCCGTTGAGGACGCGGCCGCGAGCACGGCGGGCGCGGCCCCAGAGGTGCGGGTCGACGCGATCATCGACGCGGCGCTCGGCGTCTCGTTCGAGCGCCGCAACACCGGCGGACTGTTCCGCTGGGAGCAGCGCCTCCTGGAACGGGAGGACCGCGTCCGGATCCGGGACCAGCTCACGGCGATGATCGCCACCGTTGCCGATGCCGCGCGACCCGCGCTCCCGGGCGTCGAGGCCGCCGAGGTCGGCCTGCGCTGCGTGGCACTCATCAGCGTGACCGGCAGCGTCACCGCGCACCGCACCGTGCTGGCACAGAAGCGTGCGGAGGCGACCCTCGCCGCCGCCGCGCGGCGCGTGCTCGCGCTGCCCGAGCCCCCGGCCCGCTACACCACCGCGCCTCCGGTGGACCCGGACCCGGACGCGGGGCGGCAGGAGCAGGTGCTCGACGTCGCGATCGGCCAGATCTTCGAGCACGGCTTCCACAACGTGAGCATGGGCCAGATCGGCAAGGCCGCGGGCATCGTTCCGTCGGGGATGTACCGCTACTTCCCCAACAAGGCGGGCATCCTGGTGAGCGCGCTGGACCGCGCGGCCGACGCGGTGGCCCGGGTGATCGACGATGTGTCCGAGGCGAACCCGGATCCTCGGGCGAGGCTGGCGGCGCTCGCGCAGGCCTACGTCCAGCTGTCGTTCAGCACCTCGAAGCTGATGACCGTGTACTTCCGCGAGATCGGGAACGTGCCCGACAGCGACCGCACCCGGCTCGCGGCCGTGCAGCGCGCCAACATCGCCGCCTTCGCGGACGCGGTGGTCGCGGTCCGGCCGGCGCTGTCGGCCGCCGAGGCGACGTTCCTGGTCCACGCCGCGTTCGCCGTGGTCTTCGACGTCGGCCGCACGCGCCGATTCGTCACCGATCCCGCGTTCCAGGCGGAGGTGTACGCCATGGTGTGCGCCGTCCTCTTCGCCGACTGACCGGAGCCAGGGTTGCCCGCCACCGAATCACTCCTGTTGCAGCACTTGGATACCCGCGGATTCCGCCGCACGCTGCCGCGCGCGGTGGGCCTGCAGGTGCTGCACCCGGCGATCGCCGCGTCGTTCACCGAGCACGTGCACACCAGCGTGTGGGGGCACAAGACCCGCAGCGTCGAGGCGCTCATCCGCTTGGCGTACGCCGACCGCGACATCAGCACCACCATCCGGTACGCCCACGAGCACGTGAAGGGCGTGGACGCCACCGGCGCGCGGTACCACGCGCTCAATCCCGAGCTCTTCCACTTCGCGCACGCCACCTACGTGGACGCGCTGTTCACGTCGATCGCGGTCTACGGCAACGGGTTGACCGCTGCGGAGGAGGAGCGGCTGTACGAGGAGTGCCGCCAGTGGTACGCGCGGTACGGGATCTCGCCGCGGGCCGTGCCCGCCACATGGGCGGAGTTCGGCGACTACTTCCGGGACGCCTGCGCCGGCCTGCGCCTGACCCCCGCTGGGGAACGGTTCGGGCGCGAGGTGCTGAGCCCTCCGCGCTGGTCGATCGCGCGGACCCCGGCGTTCGCGGCCCGCGCGGTGCAGCACGAGCGGGCCGCGGAGCTGTTCGGCGTCACGCTCAGCGCGGCCGAACGCCGGCGCTGGCGGGCGCACGTCGCTGCGCGCCGCCTCCGGGTCAAATGATCGGCCGGCCCGAGTCGATCCGCCGGCGCAGGTCCGCCATCAGGGCGTAGCTGCCGCCGAAGCGCAGGAACCTGGGGATGAACCGGTTGACGAAACCCACGAAGGCGAACAGGTTCTCGAACCGGCGCTGGTCCGCGGAGGACCACTGCACCTTCATCTGGTCGCGGAAGTACGGCGGGAGGTAGCCGATGGTGAGAAAGCGCAGCAGCCGCCCGAACACGAGGCGCATCGGCCAGTTGATCATCCGCAGGTGCAGCAGGTCGTCGACGTAGGACTGGACGTAGTCGTCGAGCTGAACCTTGGCGCAGGCCTCGATCCAGTAGTCGTCGAACGCGGCGCGGCTCTCCGGCCACCAGTCGCGCGGCACCTGCAGGGAGGTGGCCAGCGTGGCGCAGGACTGGTAGAAGTTCTCGGCGTGGTCCTCGGACATGCGGCCGTTCAGCAGCTGGTAGGAGTCCTCGAAGCCGATGAACAGGCATGCGGCGACCCAGAGTTGGAGCTCGCGATCGAACGCGTTGTACTTCACCTTCGCGCCGGGGGCCGAATGCACCTGGCGGTGCGCCACATTGACCGCCTCCCGGAAGGCGCCGATCTCCTTCTCGGTGCCCAGGATAGCCACGGCCAGGTACTGGGTGGTGGTGCGCGCCCGCTTCCAGGGCCGCTTCATCAGGGCCCCGGAGTCGACCTTCGACTCCGCGACCCCGTATCCCACACCGGGATTGGCCATCTGCATCGCCACGTTCGCCGCGGCGCCGGCGAACGACCAGAAGTCCAGGGCGTCGGTGACGGCGAGCTTGCGCGTGGTGTAGCGGCGGTGCACCGCCGGGATCGGTATGCGGACCTCGTCGATGGTGAGCGCGGGCTCCGCGGCCCGGTGTGCGGGCGCGTCGGTCGGTCGTGCCATGGGAAACCTCCTGGGGGATTCGGCCGGTGGGGTCATGCTGCGGCGGTGGGGGGAATCGTCTCCAGCCACCGGTAGAGGAGGATCACGCCGATGGCGATCACGGCGATCCCCGCGGCGATCATCGCCAGGAACGCGATCCATGCGGCGAACCGGAAGACGCCGGGAACGTCGAGCCGCCCGCCGAGCAGCTTGACGAACATCACCACGACGTCGATGACGCGGACAACGGCCATGAGGATCATTGCATCGTCACATTCGAGAACAGGAGCACCGGCCAGCACACGATGGCGCCGAGGAAGGAGATCGTGCGGTCGAGGCCGCTCAGGTCTCCGAGGTGGGACATGTGGGTCAACGACCAGACGAGTCCGATGAGGAAGTAGGGGATTCCGATCAGGATGAGGAACCCGATGAACTCGGAGACCTTCATCTCGTAGTTGAGGAACCTGTTGAGCATGGATGTGTCCTTCGGGGCGGGATCAGTTGGGTGTGGTGGCCGGTGCGGTGGGCGCCGGCGCGGATTCGGTTGCGGGTGGCGCCGCCGATGTCGGCGCGGCCGACGGGGTGGGGGTCGCCGTCTCGGAGGGG
The DNA here is from genome assembly GCA_040391845.1 of Tsukamurella paurometabola. GTDB lineage: Bacteria > Actinomycetota > Actinomycetes > Mycobacteriales > Mycobacteriaceae > Tsukamurella > Tsukamurella paurometabola_B. The sequence goes on from JBEBXD010000059.1 coordinate 8,380, forward strand.
AGCCCGCTCAGGACCGCGGAGGGATTGGCGGGATCGCCCGCCTCGGTGATCACCCAATCGCGGTTCCGGTCGAGGGTCACCGAGTAGGTGCTGGTGCTGAGCGTTCCCTGTGGCGCCTGGACGTTCTGCATGGAGACGTCGACCGCGACCTTCACCTGGTAGATGCCGTTCACCTCCGAGGTGGTCTTGGCGAACGAGGCGCGCCCGGTGGAGGTCAGCCGCAGCGGCGTGACCACCTCCCGCATGAGGTCGACGATCGAGTCGAACTTCTTCGACAGTTCCGGGGTGGTGCCGGCCTTCACGCCGTTGAGCCACGGGGTCAGGTCGCGATAGTCCATCGTCGCGGCCTTGACCGCGTAGTCGGAGGCGATCTGTTCCGCGCGGGCCCGGTCGGCGGCCTCGCGGCGTTCGGTATCGAGGGTGCGGCTCTGCAGGTACAGCAGCACCGAGACCGTGCCGAGCGCGAGCACGAGGATCGTCACCAGGATCGTCCGGATCGTGCCTCCCGCGGTCCTGCCCGACGGTGCCTCCGCAGCGGCCGGCGCGCGCCTGGGCCCCGACGGTGCCTCCCGCGAGGCCGTCGCGCGCTTCGTCACGGCCGGCGTGCGGGGTTCTCCTGTCGCCGTGGTCTTCTCGCCGGCGGGCTCGACGGTGGCGTCGTCGACGGACTCGTCGGCGTCGTGGTCGTGTGCCATGGTGTCCTTTCTCGGGTCAGGGGCGGGGCAGGGTCACGGTGACGCGCGCGGCACCGTCGGTCCCCGCGACCTGCAGGGCGTTCGAGAGCAGGGTGCTGAGGTCGATCTGCGGCACGGTGCGGTTCAGGGCCGAGAAGATCGAGATGAACGGCCCCCCGGTGGTGGCGACCGCGGGGAGCAGCTCGTCCAGGTACGGCTTGAGCTTCTTGAAGAAGGGGTCGATGGTCTCCAGGAACGGCTCCGGTGCGTTGAGCGTCATCACCATCTGCTGCACGGCCTTGACGGCGCTCAGCACCACCGCGGAGGTGTCCTGGAACGAGGGCCCGAGCCGGCGCACGGCCCCGGCGGCCCAGTCGAGGTCCGCTGAGTACACCTGGGTGTTCGCGAACATGGTGCGGATGGCGGACATCCGGCTCAGTACCGTCGAGCTGAGCAGCTGGCCGGCCCGGCTGAGGGTGGTGAGGTCGTCGTCGCGGCCGGACGTGGCCTGCCAAGCGGTCTTCACGATCCGCCCGAGAGAGCCGGTGTCGGCGGTCCGGTTGAGGGCCGCTAGCGCCTCGAACACCTCGCTGACGGAACGGGACTGGGTGATCGCGCCGGCGGGGATCTGCGCGCCCGAAGTGAAGACCGCCCCGCCGGAGGAGCGCGGAGCGAACTCGACGTAGGGTTCGCTGAGCGCGCTGAGCTGTTCGATCGACAGGGCCGAGTCGACGGGGATGCGGTACGTCGATGGGTAGCGGAGGTCGACGCGCACGCCCTCCACCGCGGGTGCCACGGCGGTGACCTGGCCGATCCGTACGCCGCGCAACAGGATCGGCGATCCGGTGCTGAGCTGGCCGGTGTGCGCCAACCGAAGTGACAGGCTCGTGTACTGCACGCCCGGCCGCATGCCCATGTAGCCACCCAGCAGGATCAGCAGACCCACCACCAGCACCGCAGTGAACGTGATCGCGTTGGCCGCGAGTTCCTTCTTCATCGCACCGCTCCGATCATGCGCATCGCGCGCAGCGCCTGCTCCGCCTTCTCGGCGGTGGGCACGGCGGGGCCGTCGGAGACCCGCACCACGTTGACCTTGGGGCCGTGTTCGACCCACGGGATAATGGTGTCCCGAAACAGGTTCCGCAGGTTGATCAGGTTGTCCGGCCGCGTCGCGCCCACCGGCCGGTCGAGCAGGAGAAGCGGGCTGACCACCTGGGTGAAGAGCGCGGCCAGGTCGCGCACGCCGGGCGTGAGCGGCGACAGGTTCTTCATCAGTGGGGCCAGCGAGGCGAACACCTCCGCGACGCGGCCGGTCTCCGCGATCACGCCCCACCGGCGCAGCCCCTCGGGCGAGAGGTACTGGGAGAGCTTCTCGTGCTCGGCGGCGACGGAACCGGTCATCGAGACCACCGAGCGGAGCGCGGCGTCCAGGGAGCGGGTGTCGTTGGCCCAGGCCATCACGGTGGAGGCCAGGTTGTCGGTGATCATGCGGGTTCGCGCCGGATCGTCGGGGAAGGCACCGTCGATCCGCGTCACGGTGTTGCCGAGTTGGGCCACGCCGCCACTGCCGAGGAAGCCGGACAGGCTGGTCATGAGGTCCTCCACATGGTCCGGCGGGCGGCTCTGCGCCAGCGGGATGGTGCCGCCGGGGCGGATCGGCTGCGCCGTGGAGGTGGGGGCGGAGACCAGCGCGATGTACACGTCGCCGAGGAGCGTGTCCTGACGCAGTTCCGCGGAGGTATCGGCCGGGATGCTCGCCGGTTCGGTGATGGTCAGGCTCGCGACGGCGCGGTCACCGTCGAGGCGGACCGAGTCGAGCTTCCCCACGGACCGCCCGTTGAATCGGACCTGCGCACGGTCCGGGAGGTTCAGGGCGTTCGAGAACTCCACGCGCAGCGGCCATCCCGAGGACCCGAAGCCGGACGGATCGGGAAGGACGGAGGGGCTCGCGCGGAGTACCCCCACCGCTCCGAGGGCGAGGACGGCGAGGATGAGCAGGGCGCGCAGCAGCCGGCTGCGGGACGAGGGGCGGGTCATCGGGCGGCTCCCGTCGCGCGGAGGACGGTGGAGATCACATCGACGTCGATGTGCCCCGGATCGAGCACACGGCACTGCCCCGGCGCGATCCGGTTGATGTTGGCGCACGTCAGTTCCGGGTTGTGAGCGACCATGGCGGTGGACGGTGGCGTGTACACCACCTTCAGTCCCAGGGTCTTCTGGTCGAACGAGACGTTGAAGGCGTCGATGAGCGGCGGGATGAAGCCGAGCAGATCGCCCCAGTTCTTGAATCCCGCACTGACCACCCGGGATACGGGGATCACCGTGTCGAGGATCGGCCACAGGTTGTGGCCGTAGTGGGAGATCAGGTCGCGCAGGATCTTCCCGAGCGGGATCAGCGCCTCCGCGAGGGTCTGCGTGGTGGCGGCCATCGTGGAGATGTGGTCGGTGAGGCCGGCGGGCGCGGTCAGCAGGAGCTGCTTGAGCGGATTCCAGTTCGACGTCATGCCGTGGGTGAGCGAGGAGAGGGAGTCGACGGTGCGGCCCACGTCGCCGATGCCCGGGCCGGGGTCGTCGAGCAGCGTCGCGAGGCTGCCGATGACGCCGTTGACGTCTGGGCCGGTCCCGTCCACCGCCGCGGCGAGGGCGGTGATCGAATCCTCCACCTGCTTCGCCTGCTCGGGTCCGCCGCCGGTCGTGAGCTGGGCGGCCGCGTCGCCGATGGAACTGAGGGTGCGGCTGAGCGACTGCGGGGTCTTCGTCCTGGTCAGGCACTTGCCCGCCGCCAGCGAGCCGGACGTGTTCGATCCGTCGATCAGCGCGAGCTGCCGGGAGGCGATGAGGGAGGCGGCGACGGTGACCGCGCCGGTCCCCGCGTTCACGGGCTGATCGGCGTCGACGTCGAATTCGACGCGCGCGGAGTCGTTCTCGGGGTGGATGGCGGACACCCGTCCGATCGGCACGCCGAGGCGGGTGACGGGGTTGCCCACGTACAGGCCGATCGCGTCGGGCATCAGCGCGCAGTACCGCGCCTGCCGCTCGGCGGGGGTGCGGGCGGAGTACAGGGCGAGGGCGATCAGCGCGCTCACCACCGTCACGGCGAGGGCGGTGACCAGCCACTTCGAAGCCAGGACCTTGGTGATCATCAGCAGGACGCCCCTTCCACCGGGATGCAGAACTGGGACGAGATGGTGGGCACGGAACCGTCGAAGACGATGGTGCCGTCCGGCTTCACCGAGGACTGGAGCCGGCGCAGCAGGGCCATCGCGTCGTCGATCATCTGCTGGTACTTGGCCAGCAGGCCGCCGATCTGGCCGGACATGAGATTGAGCTGGGCCTCCATCGGGGCCAGGTTCTCCTGGTAGAAGTTCGCGACCGGGGTGATCCGCTTGAGCACCGAGTCGAGGGAGCTCATGAAGCGCTTGTACCCGGCCACGTTGAGCCGCGCGGTGGAGAAGTAGATGTTCATGTCCCGCATCACCTGGGTCAGCGCATCGCCGTTGCGGTCGATGGCGCTCGAGTAGTCGGCGAGGGTCTGTACGAAACCGCCGACCTCGTCCTTCTGCGTCGAGATGCTCTGCACCACACCCTGCAGCGTGGACAGCAGTTCCTTCGTCTGGCCGGACTTCCCGCTCGTCGCCCGCTGGATCTGGGCGAGCGATTCGCGCAGCGGCGTGGGGTCGATCGCGCGGATCTTCGGATCGGCCTGTTGGAACGTCTCCACCAGGCTGTAGGGGATCCGCACCCGTGACGGGGGGACCACACCGTCGCCCAGCGACCGGCTGCCGATGGAGTCGATGTCCACGAAGTAGCCGCCGACCCCGGTCAGCATCTTCACGGCCACCCGCGACTGGTCGCCGATGTGCACCTTCTTCTTGACCCGCAGACCGACGTTCACGTGGTCACCGTCGAGCTCGACGCGCGCGACGGACCCGACGGATACGCCCGCGACCCGCACGTCGTCGCCCGTGCGGACCATGCCCGCCTCCGGGAAGTACGCGGTGTACGTGGTGGTGCCGACGGGCCGGTACGCGAGCACCGAACTCGCGACGAGCACGATCAGCGTGACCGCCACGCCGAGGACGCCGAAGATCAGCTGCCGCCGGCGCGAACTCTCCCTGCCCCAGGCGTCCTCGATGCCGGAGGCCAGGGTGAGGGCGAGGTGGTAGCCGTCGCGGAGCAGCCGCACGGGAAGGTTCAGGAGCGACACAGCGTCACCTTCGATCCTCGGAGGAACACCTGGAGCCCGGCGGGCAGCTGGGCGACGCCGCGGCTGCACCCGGTATCGCCGCCGGCCGCGGGCACCCGCTGCTGGGTCAGGTTCGCGAACAGTCCGGGCAGGAGCGCCGCCAGGTCGACGAGGCTCTGCAGGCGCGGCAGTTCCGGGCGGGCCAGCTCCAGCAGCGAGCTGCCGGCGGGCTGGAGTCCGGCGCCGCGCAGGAGCGCGTCGGCCGCGGTCATGAGCTCGGCGCCCTGGTCGGAGAGCACGATGGTGGACGGCGCGGCGTTGCGCAGCACCCGGGCCACGCCCTGCAGGTAGCCGATCACGGTGGGGATGGTCGTGGATCTGCCGCCGAGGCTCTCGTTGATGGTCTTGAGGTTGCGCACCAGGGTCTGCAGGAGCGCGGACCGGTCGTTGGTGAACCGGCTCAGGGTCTGCAGGGCGTCGAGCAGCGGGCCGAGCCCGGAACCGTCGCCCTCCACGACCGCCGCGATCGACTGCGCGAGGTGGTTGATCTGCTCCGGCTGCATCGCCGCGAGGACGGGCTGCAGGCCGTTGAAGATCGTCGTGATGTCGAACGAGGGCACCGTCCGGTCGGTTCCGATCGTGGACTTCGCGGCGATCGCCTCGGCGGAGGCGGCGCTCGGGGAGAGGTCCAGGTAGCGCAGGCCGGTGAGGTTCTGGAAGCGGATCGAGAGCGTGGTGGCCCGGGTGAGGCGCTGGTCGCGGTTCACGGTGAACGCGACCCGGGCGAGGGTGCCGCGGGCGGCGTCGTCCTGGTCCAGCTCGACGGAGCGGACCTTGCCCACCTGCACGCCGAGCAGGCGCACGTCATCACCCGGGCGCAGCCCGGAGGCGTTGGTGAACATGGCGGTGTACGCGGTCTGCGCGCCCGGGGCGGGCCGGGTGAGCGCGCGCACGGTGAACGCGCCGCCCACCGCGATGAGGACGACGAAGATCAGCAGCAGAGTTCCGGGATTGCGGGCGGTGCGCACGTCAGCGGCCCCTCGTGGTGGTCGGTACGGCGGCGGTCGCCGACGGGGCTGCCGAACCCGAGGGCTTCGGGGCGGACGCGCCCGGCGGCGTGACCGAGAACTCGGGCATCGGCGGCAGCATCGAGGTGATCGCGGGGAACTGCTGGAACGTCACGTCCAGGTTGAGCACGGGTCCGGATCCGCTGTCCGGCATGGACCGCCGGATCCGCTCGATCAGCTGCTCGATCTGGCGGCCGTTGCGGGCGGCGTCGGGGAACGAATCGACCGCCCGGGTCGCCAGCTCGCGTATGGGGACCAGGATGTCCGTGATGGCAGCGACGTTCGGCTCGCTGAGCAGTTCCACGACCGCCGGAACGAAGTCGTAGGCGAAGGCGTCGATGGTGGCGGTCTGCCGCGCGGGATAGGTCGGCGTGTCCGGTCCGGTCCACGACCAGAGGGAGCGCAGGCCGGGGAGCAGGCGTTTGGTGGTCGTGTCGAGCGCGCCGAGGGTGGCGGCGATCGTGGGCAGCGTCTCCGCGGTCGGGATCCGCTGCGTGTCCGCGTTCGCCTCCGCGATGGCGCCGACCGCGCCGAGGAAGGGCAGGAACTGCCGGGTCGTGGTGTCCAGCTGGGCGATCAGCTGCGCCATGTGCGGGCGGAAACTCTCCCGCTCCATGGTGCTGAGTGAGCGCAGGAGCGAGGCCATCGTGCCGTCGTCGGGGGCCGAGAGCGGCTCCCAGGAGGCGCCGGAGGCGAGGGCCCGCCCGCCGCGGCCGGGGGTGAGGGCGACGACGGTGATGCCGAAGGTGTTCCCCGGCGCGTACGCGACCTTGACGGCGTCCGTCACGAGATCGTCTGCGGCGCCGTTGAACCGCATCGCGACTCCGAGCCGGCCCGCGCCGCGGTCCACGATGTCGGTGACCTCGCCCACCCGGAGCCCGTCCATCTCGACGGCGGTGCCGGGGCCCACGCCGGGCGCGACGTTGCGCACCACGAGGGTGAGCGTCTTCGACGGGGTGGCCGTGATCGCGCGGACCGCCCAGACGGCGCCGACGGCGAGTACCGCCACGAGGATCGCGGCGATGCCGCGCCGCAGCAGCACGGGGCCCGGGGTCATCATGCCGGTCACGGGGGCCGGCCAGCGTGTGCTCATCCCCATCACCCCCGGAACACCAGTTCGCTGCTGGCGCCCCAGATTCCGATGGTCATCAGCATGTCGAGGACCACGATCGCGACCATCGAGGCGCGGACGGCGCGGCCGGAGGCCACGCCCACGCCCTCGGGGCCGCCCGCGGCGAAGAACCCCTGGTAGCAGTGGATCAGGATGACGGCGCAGATGAACACGATCACCTTGGCGATGGAGGCGAGGAGGTCGGCGGGGGAGAGGAACTGCTCGAAGTAGTGCTCGTAGGTGCCGAGGGCGTCGCCCTGCGCCAGCGTCACGATGGTGCTGGAGGCGAAGAAGCTGACGATGATCGCGATGAGGAAGATCGGCACGATCGCGACGATGCCCGCGATCATCCGGGTGCTCACCACGAAGGAGATGGACCGCAGGCCGAGGGCTTCGAGGGCGTCGATCTCCTCGGTGATCCGCATGGCGCCGATCTCGGCGGTCATCCGGCAGCCGGCCTGGACGGCGAAGCCCGCCGCGGCGAGGATCGGCGCGAACTCGCGGGTATTGGCGAGGGCCGCGATGACACCCGTGAGCGGGCCCATGCCCAGCAGGTCGAGGGACGCGAAGGCCTGCACGGCCACGGTGCCGCCCACCGCGAGTCCCAGCACGACCATCATCAGCGAGGTGCCGCCGCCCACGATGACGGCGCCGCGCCCCCAGGTGAGGTCGGTGATGGTGCGCACCGTCTGCTTGGAGTAGTTGCGCAGCGCGTGCGGCATCAGCGCGATCGAGGCGATGGTGAAGGAGATCATCTGGCCGAGGCGGGCCAGCGCGGCGCGCACGGAACCGGTGACGCGGCCGACGGTGCGCAGCCCCCTCGGGCGGTACGGGGCGATGGTCATTTCAGCCCACCCTCGTGCGGGACGTATGGGGTTGTGCGTGAGGTGCGTGGAGATGCATTGTCAGCCCACCCTCGTGCGGGACGTATGGGGTTGTGCGTGAGGTGCGTGGAGATGCATTGTCAGCCCACCCTCATGGGGAAATAAGTCGTATAGATCTGTGTGAGCGCGAAGTTGAGCACGATGATGCCGACGGTGGAGACGACCACGGTGGTGTTCACCGCGTCGGCGACGCCGCGGGCCCCGCCCTTGGCTTCGAGCCCGTGCTGGCAGCCGAGGACGGCGATGATCACGCCGAAGATCGCCGCCTTGATGAGGGAGAAGCCGAAGTCGCGGGTGGTGGCGTAGGCGCCGAAGCTGAGCCAGTAGCTGCCGGGCGTCACGTCCTGTCCCGCGACCGCCAGGTAGTAGGCGGCGCCGATCCCGACCACGGTGATGAACACGCACAGCAGGGGTGCGACGAATGCGGCGGCGATCATCCGGGGGACCACGAGGCGTTGGACGGGGTCGATGCCCATCACGCGCATGGCGTCGACCTCCTCTCGGATGGTGCGCGAGCCGAGGTCCGCGGCGATCGCGGAGGCGCCGGCACCGCCGAGGAGGAGGCCGGCCGCGAGCGGCGCGGCCTGCTGGATCACGGTGAGGCCGCTCGCAGCGCCCATCAGTGAGCCGGCGCCGATCTGGTTGACGATGCTGCCGATCTGGATGGTGACGATGACGCCGAACGGGATGGCCATGAGGAACGCGGGGACGGCGGTGACGCTGACCAGGAACCAGGCCTGGGCGATGATCTCGCGAATGTGGATCCGCCCGCGCAGGAGGCCGGTCACCATGGACACGGTGGCGTGCAGCACGAGTTCGACGGTGCGCCCGAGGGTGCGGACGGGTCCGAGAGCGTTGTCATCGATGTTGCGCCGGAGCGCCTCTCGGGCGCCCGGCCGTGCCGCGGGGCCGCCGTGAGCCGGTTGCGATGTCACAGGGTTCACCTCCTTCCCGGCATATGTTAGGGAATGTTCTCTATCTCGGCGCGCTTTTGGAGGAATTGGTGGATCGGCGCGTCAGCGTGCTGGTTTCGCAGGTGGCCGGGGGTTGGGGTAACCTTGAGCGGTTGCCGTCTCGGCAACGCTCCTGCCGTGGAGAGTCCACGGCCGCATAGTCCATAGGAGGAGGCGAAAAGCCCATGCGTAATTACGAACTGATGGTGATCCTGGATCCGAGCCTGGATGAGCGCACCGTCGCACCCTCGCTGGAGACCTTCCTGAACGTGGTCCGCAAGGACGGCGGATCGATCGGGAACGTCGACATCTGGGGCAAGCGCCGTCTTGCCTACGAGATCGCCAAGAACGCCGAAGGCATCTACGCGGTGATCGATCTGTCCGCCGAGCCGGCCACGGTCAATGAGCTGGATCGTCAGCTCAAGCTGAACGAGTCGGTCCTTCGCACTAAGGTGCTGCGGCAGAACTAGCCGTAGAAGACTTCAACAGGGAGAGACACCATGGCAGGCGACACGGTCATCACGGTCATCGGCAATCTGACGGCGGATCCGGAGCTGCGCTTCACCCCGTCGGGTGCGGCGGTGGCCAACTTCACGGTCGCCTCCACGCCCCGGACCTTCGACCGGAACACGAACGAGTGGAAGGACGGCGAGGCGCTGTTCCTGCGCTGCAACATCTGGCGGGACGCGGCGGAGAACGTCGCCGAGTCCCTGACCAAGGGCACGCGGGTCATCGTCTCCGGCCGGCTCAAGCAGCGTTCGTACGACGATCGTGAGGGCCAGCGGCGCACGGTGGTGGAACTCGAGGTCGACGAGATCGGCCCCTCCCTGAAGTATGCGACGGCGAAGCCGACGCGCACCCAGCGCGGCGGTGGCGGCGGCGGTTTCGGCGGTGGCGGCAACGCGGGCGGCGGTGGCGGTTACAGCCAGCCGGCCCAGAGTGCCCCGCGCCAGAACCAGCCCGCAGACGACCCGTGGGGCAGCGCCCCCGCGGCCGGGAGCGGATTCGGCGGCGGCAACGACGATCCGCCGTTCTGATCCCGGATCGAACACTGTGAAGGCGCGCCGGTTCGCCGGGCGCCGAGTAGACCTCATCAAGGAGTACCAACACCATGGCCGGTAAGGGCAATGGCCGGAAGGTGCGCGTCGAGAAGGCCGTCAAGGCCAAGGCGTGCACGTTCTGCAAGGAGAAGAACACCAAGATCGACTACAAGGACACCACGCTCCTGCGTCGGTTCCTGTCGGAGCGCGGCAAGATCCGCAGCCGCCGCGTGACCGGCAACTGCGTCCAGCACCAGCGCGACATCGCGATCGCCGTCAAGAACGCGCGTGAGGTGGCTCTGCTGCCGTTCACGTCGACGACCCGCTAAGGAGGGGTGGACAGATGAAGCTCATCCTCACCGCCGACGTCGACAACCTGGGCGCGCCCGGCGACACCGTCGAGGTCAAGGACGGCTACGGCCGCAACTACCTGCTGCCCCGCGGCCTGGCCATCGTGGCCACCCGTGGCGCCGAGAAGCAGGTCGAGGGCATCCGCCGCAGCCAGGAGGCCAAGCGCGTCCGGGGTCTCGATCACGCCAACGAGCTGAAGCAGGCCATCGAGGGCCTCGAGGCCGTCGCGCTGACCGTGAAGACCGCCGAGTCGGGCAAGCTGTTCGGCTCGGTGACCGCCGCCGACGTGGCCGCCGCGCTGAAGACCGCGGGCGGCCCGGCCGTCGACAAGCGCACCATCGAGCTGCCCGAGGGGCACATCAAGGCCACGGGGTCGTTCCCGGTCGTGGTCGTGCTGCACCCGGACGTGCGCGCGAAGTTCGCGCTCACCGTCACCGCGCAGTAGCTCGCACCGACGAGAAGAACCCCCATCGCCCGCGGGCGATGGGGGTTCTTCCGGTGTTCGTGCCGGGTCTCAGACCTGGATCGTGCCGACGCACGGGGTGCTGGTCTGGGTACCGATCCACTCGGTGCCCGCGCCGGCCTTGATGACCACGTTGAACGTCACGGCGCCCTTGCCGGTGACGAACGGCGTCGTGGCGAGCACCGGCAGCGCGCCCGTGCCCTTGAGCTTGCCGCTGCCGTACTTGCCGGTGGTCGTGTTGTTCCACGAGAGGGTGGCGCTGGAGGCGAACTGGCTGAGCACCAGGTCGCGGGCGCCCGCGTTGCCCGTCGCGGAGACGTTGATCCGCCCGTTGCCGGTGACGACGGCGGTCACCTTCCAGGTCATCATCTCGCCGCCGACGACGAACATGGGGTTGGCGCTCGTGCAGACGGCGCTGGCGGTGGCGGGCTTCGGCTTCGGGGCGGGACCGGGGGCCGCCCCCGCGGGCCCGACCGCACACGTGGCGGCGGTGGCGAGCCCGACCGCGACGCCGGCTGCGCGCGTCGAGATCCTGGAGAGGTTCATCGGATGGGTCCTTCTTCCGGAGTCGGTGATGCCCGATCAGAATACGCGGCGATGCCGACCCGAAGAAGACGCTCCTCGCGAGGGTGACGCGTTCGCGCTGGTAGGGGGACCGGCAGGTGACCGGCCGGTAACAACTGCGGGTGTTTTTCGCGCCGCCGCGGTGGCCGATTCACTCACGACACGCCCGAATGTCGATTGGACGCGACACGCGGACGAATCCGAATCCACAAGAGGGGATGCCCGCGGTAGCCCGTGGACCTGCTGTGATGCGAGATCCGCGGCGGAGTATCCACATGTTTTCCCCATCGGTCCACACCGGCGTCCCCACCCTGACCGCGCGCCGTCCACAGCGGGCTCACAGATCCATCCACAGGTGCGCTTTGCGGTCCCGAGCCGAGGGCCTAGCGTTCACGTGCGTCCACATGCGCGGAAACCTGTCGGTGCCGCGCGGTAGACCAGGTGAGTACTGATGTTCGGTCCCGCCGCCCGCACGGGGCGGCCGGGTGGAGAGGTGGGTGCGCGGTGTCGGTCACGGACGAGCAGGGGGTACCGCAGGGGCCCGCGCCACGCCCGGCCACCCTGCCCGACGGTCCGCCGCCCGAGGACTTCGGCCGCCAGCCCCCGCAGGACATCGCGGCCGAACAGTCCGTGCTGGGCGCGATGATGCTCTCCAAGGACGCCATCGCCGATGTGCTGGAGGTGCTCACCCCGGGCGACTTCTACCGGCCCGCGCACCAGTCGGTGTACGACGCGATCCTGGACCTCTACGGCTCGGGGGAGCCGGCGGACGCCGTCACCGTCTCCGCCGTCCTGGACCGCAAGGGCGAGCTGAAGCGGGTCGGTGGCGCGCCGTACCTGCACACCCTGATCTCCACGGTGCCCACGGCGGCCAACGCCGGGTTCTACGCGGAGATCGTGGCGGAGAAGGCGATCCTGCGCAGGCTCGTGGAGGCGGGCACGCGCATCGTCCAGTACGGGTACTCGGGGTCCGACGGTGCCGATGTCGCCGAGGTAGTGGACCGGGCGCAGGCGGCCGTCTACGACGTGACCGAGCGCAAGGCGTCCGAGGACTACGTGATCCTCGAGGAGCTGCTGCAGCCCACGATGGACGAGATCGACGCGATCGCGTCGCGGGGCGGCGTCAGCATGGGCGTGCCCACGGGCTTCACCGATTTCGACGCGCTCACCAACGGCCTGCACGCCGGCCAGATGATCATCATCGCGGGACGCCCCGGCGCGGGCAAGGCGCTCGCGCTCGACACGAAGCTGCCGACGCCCTCGGGATGGACCACGATGGGAGAGGTACGACCGGGAGACCAGCTCATCGGCGCGGACGGGCTCCCGACGCTCGTGGTCGCAGCCACCGACGTGATGAAGGGGCGCCCCTGCTACGAGGTGGAGTTCTCCGACGGCTCGGTGATCGTCGCGGATGCTCAGCACCAGTGGCTGACGGACACCCGCGCGTCGCGGAAGTCCGCGCAGGCGGTGACGGCGCCCTACAGCAGCGTCAGCGTGCAGCGCACAGTCGCCGAGGTCCGCACGACCGAGGAGATCGCGCGTACCCTGCGCACTCGGACGAAGGACGCTCGCCTCAACCACAGCGTGACCAATGCGCGGCCGATGCGGCTGCCCGCCCAGAACCTGTTGGTCGGTCCGTACACCCTGGGCGCGTGGCTGGGCGACGGAACATCCGCAGTCGCGCAGATCACGTCCGCGGACCCGGAAGTGATCATGCTGATCGAAGCCGAGGGCTACGAGTGCGTCCCGTCGGAGAGCGCCAAGTATCGCTATCGGATCGGGTTGGTCGCCGAAGACCTGCTCGCTTCTCGACGATGTGTCGTGTGCGGGGTCGAGTTCGTTCCCTCCCTCCCGCACGTGCGGTCCTGCGGGAAGTCCTGCGGTGGCAAGGCCAAGGCGATGAGCGCGCCGATCTCGCTTCTGCCGTGCAAGCATTGCGGTGGGCAGGCGACCGGTAGCACGGCGGAGTGCCGGAGTTGCAGGAACACGCTCGGATCGGTGACGGCGCGCCTGCGGACGATCGGCGTGCTCGGGAAGAAGCACATTCCGGTGGAGTACCTGCGCGGCTCCGAGGCACAGCGCCGTGCGCTTCTCGCGGGACTGCTCGACACGGACGGAACAGTCGCCCCGAACGGAGGGGTGCAGTTCTCTGTGACGGACCAGCGTTTGGCGATGGACGCCCGCGAGTTGATCGTCGGGTTGGGCTATCGGTGCCACGTCTCCACGAAGCGCGTCCGCGGCCGTTCCGAAGCATCGTCGACCGCGTACGTCTTGACGTTCACGTCGCAGGATGAAGTGTTCGGCCTCCCGCGAAAGGCGCTCCTCCACAAGGAACGTCGGCGCACGTCGAGCCCCGCCCGTTCGCAGACGCGGTTCATCGTGGACTGCCGCCCGGTTCCCAGCGTCCCCGTACGGTGCGTCCAGGTTGACAACGATTCGCATCTGTATCTTGCGGGTGAATCAATGATCCCGACGCACAACTCGACGGTCGCCCTGGACATCCTGCGTTCCTGCTCCATCTCGAACGGCATGGCGGGGGCACTGTTCAGCCTCGAGATGAGCAAGACCGAGGTGGTGATGCGCCTGCTGTCCGCGGAGGCGCGGATCAAGCTGGCCGATATGCGCTCGGGCAAGATGTCCGACGACGACTGGACCCGCCTGGCGCGGCGCATGTCGGAGATCTCCGAGGCGCCGCTGTTCGTCGACGATTCGCCGAACCTCACCATGATGGAGATCCGCGCGAAGGCCCGCCGGCTCAAGCAGCGCCACGATCTCAAGCTGATCGTCATCGACTACCTGCAGCTGATGACGTCGGGCAAGAAGGTGGAGTCCCGCCAGCAGGAGGTCTCCGAGTTCTCGCGGCAGCTGAAGCTGCTGGCGAAGGAACTCGAGGTGCCGCTGATCGCCGTCGCCCAGCTCAACCGTGGCCCCGAGCAGCGCACGGACAAGAAGCCGCAGGTCGCCGACCTCCGCGAGTCCGGCTCGCTCGAGCAGGACGCCGACATGGTGATGCTGGTGCACCGCCCCGACGCCTACGAGCGGGACGATCCGCGTGCCGGTGAGGCCGACTTCATCCTCGGCAAGCACCGCGCGGGCCCCACCGGAACCGTCACCGTGGCGCACCAGCTGCACTACTCGCGCTTCGTGGACATGGCCAAGGGCTGAGGCTCTCCCACACACCACCGATCAGTGCGTTGCAGGCGGTTTCCGTTCGGTGGCGATCGGCAACGGGCCGGTTCGGACTGCCGCGACTAGTGGCGGGGACGCCACTTGGTGACCCGGGACTCGATGAACACCAGCAGGTAGTTCAGTGCCAGCCCGATGATCGAGACCGTCAGGATGCCCGCGTACATCTGGGGGATCTGGAAGTTGAACTGCGAGGAGATGATCAGGTAGCCCAGACCCGCCTTCGCGCCGACGAACTCGGTGGTGATGAGGACCAGGATCGACGCCGCGGTCGCGAGCCGCAGTCCGGTGAAGATCGTCGGCAGCGACGCGGGGACGATGACCTTGTGGAACAGGGTGAAGTCCTTCACCCCGAGCGACCGGGCCGACTTGATCAGCAGTGGATCGACGGAGCGCGCGCCGCTGATGGTGTTGTAGAGGATCGGCCAGAAGCAGGCGTAGCCGATGATCGAGATCTTGGACAGGTCCCCGATGCCCAGGATCAGCGTGAACACCGGCAGCAGCGCGACCGCGGCCGTGTTCAGGAAGATCGCCAGCAGCGGCGTGAGCACCTCCGCCACCGGGGCGTACCACGCGATCAGCAGGCCCAGCGGCACCGCGATCACCACCGCCAGGAGCAGGCCGGTCAGCGACCGATGCAGGCTCGCCTCGATGCTGATCCACAGGTCCCCCGAGAGCGCCAGCTGCCACAGCGCGGACAGCGTCTCGCTCAGCGGGCTCAGGAACGCCCGGTCGACCCACCCGAGTGTCGGCGCGAGCTGCCAGATCCCGAGGAAGGCCAGCACCGCGACGCTGCGCTTGCCGAGGGCGGACACGGCGGACAGCACCTTCCGCCGCGGTGGCCGGACCGGCGGCGGCGCGGGCACCGTCGCCTCGACCTTGTCGATCGTCGCGTTAACCAACGCCGATCACCTCCTGAGCCTGGAAGGCCTTCTGGACCTCGTCGTGGAGCAGGCCCCAGACCTGCCGCCGGTAGGTGATGAATTCGGGCGTGGACCGCAGGTCCTCGACGTCCCGGTTCGGCAGGTCGATGTCCACGATCTCCTTGATCCGGCCGGGGCGCGACGTCATGACCGCGACCCGCTGCCCGAGGAACACCGATTCGTCGATGCCGTGCGTGATGAACAGGATCGTGGTGCCGGTGCGCTGCCAGATCTCGCGGAGATCGCCCTGCAGCGCCTCGCGGGTCTGCGCATCGAGCGCGGCGTACGGCTCGTCCATGAGCAGCACCTCGGGTTCGTACGCCAGGCTGCGGGCGATCGCCACCCGTTGGCGCATGCCGCCCGACAGCTCGTGCGGGTAGTGCTTGGCGAAGGCCGAGAGGCCGACCTGCGCCAGGACTTCGCGTGCCCGTTCTGCCCGCTCCCTGCGGCCGATCCCCTTGACCTCAAGGCCGAACTCGACGTTGGCGATCGCGGTGCGCCAGGGGAACAGCGCGTACTGCTGGAACACCACGCCGCGGTCGAGGCCCGGGCCGGTGACCGGCCGGTCACCGAGGAGGATCCTGCCGGAGGTGGGGGTGGTGAGCCCGGCGACGAGGTCGAGCAGCGTCGACTTGCCGCATCCGCTGGGACCGACCAGGGTGAGGAACTCGCCCTGGGCGATGTCCAGGGAGATGGTGTCCAGCGCGGTGAACGGCGCGCCGCCGTCCCGGGCGGGAAACGTCTTGGTGACGTCGACGATGCGAATTCCGGTGTGCGAGCTCATCTCTACTTCCTCACCGGCACGGGTGCCTTGGCGTCGGCGGGCTGCGCGGCGGTCGTGGCGTTGTCGTTGAACTCGTTGGTGAACAGCTTGTCCGCGGGCGGCAGCTCCTTGATCGCGCCCGTCGACTTCAGCCAGTCCTCCCACAGCCGGAAGTCCGAGTACTGGATGTACCCGTAATACGACGGCACGCCGGGGGTCAGCCAGTACTTGAGAGTGTCGGTGTTCTCGTTGGGCCGGTGGCGGGCCTCGATGATCTTCGTCTGCACCGCGATGACTTCGTCCCGTGGTGTCAACCGCGCCCACTGGATGGCCTTGCCGACGCCGTTGACGAAGGCGCGCACCGCATCCGGGTTCTTCTTGATGAAGTCGTTGCGGAACACGTAGGGGCCGCCGTTGAACGGGCCGTACTGCTGGTGCTCGTCCCACAGCACGCGGAGCCCGCCCGCGGCGTCGGCGCGCTGCTTGAACTGACCCGAGAGGCCGGCCGCGTCGACCTGACCCTTGCGCAGCGCGTCCTCCTGGTTCGGCGGCGGCAGAGTCACCAGTTGCACCTGCTTGATCTCCTCGGGCGAGAGCCCCTCCTTCCGCAGCTGATTGAAGACGTCCGCCTCGTTCTGCCCGCCCAGGGTGTTCACGGCGACCTTCTTGCCCACGAGGTCCTTCGCCGATTTGATCGGGCTGTCCTTCGGCACGTAGTAGGCGCCGTAATCCCTGTCGTCGCCGCCGTAGTAGTTGATGACCGCCCTGATGTCGGCGCCCGAGGACACCAGCTTCGCGACGGCGCCGCCGAAGGCGCCACCGAAGTCGGTCTGGCCGGTCGCCGCGGATTGGACGTCCTGCGGGCCGCTGATCGTGTTGCCGACCCAGTCGAGCTTGATCTTCCCGCCGAAGAAACCGAGATGGTCGGCGAGCTCGGGCAGGGTCACCTGGTTGTTCCACCCCTGGTAGCGCAGGGTCGTCACGCCGGAGGCATCGGCGCCCGACTCGCCGCTCGATCCGCCCGCACCGCAGCCGGCGACGAGGACGGCCGCCGCGGCTGCCACGGCCGCCACCCGCAGCGCGGGTGAACGGCGAAATCCGAATACGGTGCGGATCGACACGTATTTCTCCTTGATCATCGGGGGAAAAGCCATGGGCAGTGATAAGACATCCGAAATCGGAGGGAAGCGACCGTTTGGGTCACCCTGATCCGAAGGGAGGTTTTCCTCCGGGTGATCCCAATCATTGCCGCTGACCAGCCGATATAGGCAAATCAGTGGCGTGTCCCTTCATCTGAATGCATTCCTCATGGGCGTTGGTCATCACGAGGCGGCGTGGCGCCATCCGCGCACGAATGCGCAGTCGGTTCTCGACGTGCGCCATTTCCAGGAACTGGGCCGGATCGCCGAGCGCGGAACCCTGGACTCCGTGTTCTTCGCGGACAACCTCACCGTGGGCCCGCGCCTCGAACGCAACACGATGCAGGTCTTCGAGCCGATCACGCTCCTCACCGCCATCGCGTCGGTCACCGAGCACGTCGGCCTCATCGCCACCGCGTCGACGAGCTACAACGAGCCGTTCACGCTCGCCCGTGCGTTCGCCTCCCTGGACCACATCAGCGGCGGCCGGGCGGGCTGGAACATCGTGACGTCCGCGGGTGCCGACGAGGCGGCGAACTTCGGCATCGACGGCATCCCGGAGCACCAGCGCCGGTACGAGCGGGCCGACGAGTTCGTACAGGTGGCGCTCGGACTGTGGGACAGCTGGGAGCCCGGGTCCGTCGTACTCGACACCGAGGCAGGACGATTCGCGGATCCGGACCGGGTGCACACGATCGACCACGCCGGGGAGCGCTTCCGGGTCAAAGGGCCGCTCAACTCACCGCGGACGCCGCAGGGCCGCCCGCTGCTCGTGCAGGCGGGGTCGTCGGAGTCCGGCAAGGAGTTCGCGGCGCGGTACGCGGAGGCGGTCTTCACCGCGCAGCGCACCCTCGAGGAGGGGCAGCGGTTCTACGCCGATCTCAAACGCCGCCTCGCCCGGTACGGCCGCGGCCGCGACGAGCTGAAGGTGCTGCCCGGGATCGTGCCGTTCATCGGCTCGACGGAGGCCGAGGCCCGCGCGCTCGAGGACGAGTTCACCGCGCTGATCTCCCCGGACTACGCGCTGCGCCAGCTATCGACGATGGTGGGCGTCGACCTGACCGAACACGCGCTCGACGCGCCCCTGCCGCCGCTGCCGCCCGAACACGAGATCCAGGGCAACCGGAGCCGCTACCAGCTGGTCAAGGACCTGGCGGAGCGCGAGCGCCTCACCGTCCGGCAGCTCATCGCGCGCCTGGGGGGCGGGCGGGGCCACCGCACGTTCGCGGGCACGCCGGAACGGATCGCCGACGAGATCCAGCTCTGGTACGAGCGCGGTGCCGCGGACGGCTTCAACATCATGCCGCCGTACCTGCCCGGCGGGCTCGAGGACTTCGTCGACCACGTGGTGCCGATCCTGCGCCGCCGCGGGCTGTTGCGGGCCGAGTACACGGCGCGCACCCTGCGCGAGAGCTACGGACTCCCCGAGCTCGGCGCGGCCACCGCGTGGCGGGCCGCGGAGTAGGGCCCG
Organism: Tsukamurella paurometabola; assembly: GCA_040391845.1. Taxonomy (GTDB): domain Bacteria; phylum Actinomycetota; class Actinomycetes; order Mycobacteriales; family Mycobacteriaceae; genus Tsukamurella; species Tsukamurella paurometabola_B. Next base: position 27,155 of record JBEBXD010000059.1, read on the forward strand.
CCACCGCGACGGCCGTCAGCCCCGTCAGCCTGCAGCCTCCCGGTCCCGTTGCCGCAGTGCAGGTTTGTCGATCTTCCCGACGGGGTTCTTCGGGATCTCGTCCACCAGGATCAGCTCGACGGGCACCTTGACCTTTGCGAGGTCGCCGCGCAGACCGTCGAGCAGCTCCGCGGCGGTCACGCTCGACCCCTCGCGCAGCGACACGTACGCGACGGGCTCCTCGCCGAGGACCTCGTGCGGCCGGCCGATCACGGCCGCCTCGAAGACCTGCGGATTCCGGTAGAGCTGCGCCTCGATCTCCTTGGGGTAGATGTTTTCGCCCCCGCGGATCACCATGTCCTTCACCCGGTCCACGAGCCGCAGGTAGCCGTCCTCGTCGAGCAGCCCGACGTCGCCCGTGCGCAGCCAGCCGTCCACGATGGCCTCGGCGGTCGCGTCCGGGCGGTTGAGGTAGCCGGCCATCACCACGTCGCCGGCGATGAGCACCTCGCCGGTCTCCCCGCGTGGCACGTCGCGGAGTGCGCCGTCGACGATGCGGATCCGCTGGCCCGGGAGCGCCGGGCCCACCGTGCCCGGCTTACGCGGACCGTCGAGGGGATTGATCGCCGAGGCGGTGGTGGTCTCGGACAGCCCGTACCCCTCCACGATCGGGATCCCGAACCGCGACTCGAACCGCTCGATGAGGTCCACGGGCATCGGTGCTGCGCCGCAGATCCCGAACCGCAGCGAGGAGGTATCGGGCTCGAGCTCCTCGGGCACGGCCGTCAGCATCGCGTAGATCGCCGGCACCGCGGAGAAGTAGGTCGGACGGTGCGCCTGCACGGCCGGGAAGAACGTCCCGGGCCGGAACCGGCCCACGATGGTGGTGCGCCCGCCCGCACGGAGCGGGGTGAGCGTGCCAAGAACCACCCCGTTCGCGTGGAACAGAGGCAGCACCAGCAGGCTGTGATCGGCCTCGGTGAACGCGAAGTGCTCGATGAACGAGGCGGTCATCGCGTCGATGTTGCGGTGGGTGATCATCACGCCCTTGGGCTTGCCGGTGGTGCCCGCCGTGTAGATCAGCAGGGCGAGCGAATCCGGCTCCACGGCCACGGGTTGCGGCCCGTCGCCGGGGGCGATCAGCTGCTCGCAGTCGGCCGTGACGATGCCGTCCGGCGCGGCGGCGCCGGGCTCGACCACGAGCACCGTCGCCCCCGCGTCCTCGGCCTGATACGCGATCTCGGGCGGGGCCAGCGCGGGGTTGATCGGGGTCACCGCCGCCCCGAGGCGCCAGGCCGCGAAGATCGCCACCACGAGCTCCACCCGGTTCGGCAGCAGCAGGCCCACCACACCGCCGGGCCCCACGCCGTGGCCCCGCAGCCGCCCCGCGGCCCCCCCCACCGCGGCCCCCAAATCGGTGTTGGTGTGTTGAGTGCGGTCGGGCGCCACGGCGGGGGGCGCGGGTGGCCTTTGTGTGGGTGGCGGGGGGGGGCGGGCGGGTGTGGCGCTGCGGCCCTGCCGCCCGCCGCGCCCGGCCCCCCCCCCCGCCCGCGGCCGCCGCCGCCGGGCTGGACGCGGCCGCATTCGAACGCCT
>JBEBXD010000060.1:0-28157 GCA_040391845.1 Tsukamurella paurometabola
GCGGCGCGGCGCCGCTCGTGGTTCCGCCGGCGCGACCCGTCGCCGCGCTCCGCACCGCCCGCCGCGGGGCCGGCGCCCGAGGAGATCCTGCGGGAGGCGGCGATCGCCGAGCACGACCGCGTGCTCCGCGCGTACCTGCCGTACGAGACCGACCCGGAGCTGATCCTGCGGTACCCGGCCGTCTCCGACGTCACCGAGCAGCCGACCGCGGACTTCCACGACGCGCTGGCCCGGGCGCAGGCGCTGCGCCCGGAGAACGGCCCGGTGAGCGCGGAGCACGCCGAGGCCTACCACCGCGCCGTGGGCGAGACCGCGCGGCGGTGGTCGGTGTGCGAGGACCACGGCCGCCGCACGGGCCTGGGCCGGCTGAGCGGGCCGGACGCGGCCGATCTGGAGCGCGCCGCGAAGCTGATCCGGCACGCCGCGGGCGCCGCGACGGACCTCGAGCGCGCCGCCTACCTCGATCGGGCCCGGAACCTGGTGGACGACATCGCCGGCCGGACGACGGTGCGCCTCGGCCCCGGGGCGCGGCGGCGGCTCGGCGCGTTCGCCGTGGCCGAGCTCCCGGGGCCGGGATCGGGCGGGGATCAGCGCGAGGCGCGCGGAGCCCCCTGACCCGGGCCGATCCGCACCGGCCCGTCCTTGCCGGGAGTCACGTCGAAGTCGAAGATCGACGTCGGGATGTACACCGTGGCACAGGAGTTCGGGATGTCGACCACGCCCGAGAGGCGGCCCTCGATGGGCGCGGCGCCGAGGAGCAGGTAGGCCTGCTCCGGGCTGTAGCCGAACTTGGTCAGGTAGTCGATCGCGTGCAGGCAGGCGCGCTGGTAGGCGAGATGGCTGTCCAGGTACCGCTGTTCGTCGTCCAGCGTGACCGACGTGCCGGAGAACGCGAGGAACTGCTCGTAGCGCGGTCCCACGTCGCCGCCGGGCAGGAAGATCGCGTTCTCGCTGACCCCGTAGGTCTCCATGCCCCCGGAGATGATGTCGACGTGCAGGTCGATGAACCCGCCCATCTCGATGGCGCCGCAGAAGGTGATCTCGCCGTCGCCCTGGCTGAAGTGCAGATCGCCCACCGAGAGGTTCGCGCCGTCCACGAACACGGGGTAGAACACGCGGGTGCCGCGGGTGAGGTTCTTGATGTCCTGGTTGCCGCCGTTCTCGCGCGGCGGGGCGGTGCGCGCCGCCTCCGCCGCGGCGGCGGTGTAGGCGTCGCCGGTGAGGGTGCCGAGCACCGCGTCGTTCGGCTCCGGCGGCAGCGCGAGCGGCGGCACCCGGTCCGGGTCGGTGGCGATGAGCGCGGCCTCGCGGGCGTTCCACCGCGCCAGCAGGTCCTTCGACGGTGCCGTGCCCATGAGCCCGGGATGGATGATGCCGGTGAAGCTCACGTGCGGCACGTGCCGGGAGGTCGCGGTGTGGCCGGTGAAGTCCCACACCGCCTTGTAGGCGTCGGGGAACTGCTCGGTGAGGAAGCCGCCGCCGTTCTCCTTGGCGAAGATGCCGGTGTAGCCCCAGCCCTGGCCGGCGAGGGGACCGCTGTCCTCCTGCGGGATCGGCCCCACGTCCACGATGTCCACGATCAGCAGGTCGCCCGGCTTCGCCCCCTCCACCGCGATCGGGCCCGACAGCGTGTGCACCGTGGTCAGCGGAGCGTTCAGGATGTCCTCGGCCGAGTCGTCGTTGTGGATCGCACCGTCGAACCACTCCCGGCAGTGCACCCGGAACGTGTCGCCCGGTTTGACCGTGACCGCAGGCGGGATGGCGTAGTGCCACCGGTTGTGGCCGATCTTCTCCTGGTCGGTGAACTTCCTGCTGGAATCGAGGGGAAAGACGACTTCGGGCATGGCGCTGGCCTTTCTTCGGGGTGGGTTCTACGGGCGGGGGAGGCGGGCGTGACGGGGGTCCGACGGTGCGCCGCCCCCACCCGTGCGGGCGCGTCCGGTCGGGGCGCCGACCACTGCGGGGCGCTCCGCGGTGGCCTTCGTGGCGTCGAGCAGGCGCATGGCGCCGGCCGCGCCGCTGCCGAGCCGGGGCGCCGTGATCCCACGCGGCGCCGCCGCGCCGCAGCGACACGCCGCGGACGCGGGCACCTCGCGCATGCTGTACACGGCGTCGAAGGGACCGCAACGGGGGCAGCGGAATTCGTAGGTCGGCATGAGTGGACCGTATCCCTTTCGTCCGGTTCCCGAGGTGGAACTACCGAATCGGTAAGGTTGTTCGCGGCTACGCTGTCTCCGTGCCACCGAAGCCGACCGCGCCCCGGGCGCGGACCCGCAGAGCGCGTGTATCGCGCCGCCGCGCCCGCCGCGTGGCCCCCGCCGACAACGACCTGACGGGCGGGCAGTGGGAGGAGCTGCTGCGGCTGTGGGGAGCGTGCGCCTACTGCGGTGGGGCGGGCCCGTTCCAGAAGGACTGCGTGCTCCCGATCTCCCGGGGCGGCCGGTACACCCGGCTGAACGTGGTGCCGGCATGCCGGTCCTGCAACGCCAGTAAGTGCAACTCCGAGGTCACGGGGTGGATGCGCCGCAAGAAGCTCGACGAGCGGGCGTTCCTGCAGGGGCACGCGGAGATCCTGGCGCACCTGCGGGAGCGGGATGCGGGCGACGGTGCGCCGACCGGGGAGGCCGGCGCACCGTCGGGAACGGCGGGGTGAGGGAAGGCGCGAAGTCCCTTACCGCACGGGCGGATCCGCGGGCAGGACGTGGGCCCCGGACTTGTCCGTGGAGAGGGCCAGCGAGCTGATGTACTGCTTCTCGCCGTTCGGTCCCGGCACCGCGGAGGCGATCATGTCGGGACGCTCGAACTCGATCCCGGTCACGCAGCACAGGAGCTTCTCGCCCGAGGGGTTGCCGTGCTCGTCGAACATCGGGGCGTCGATCCCGTCGTCGGAGCGGCGCAAGTAGAACCGGCCCCGGGTGGCGAGGGCGAGGATCGGCGGCAGCACCAGCGCGAGCACCAGGGCGACCAGCGGCGAGTAGGGCTGCAGGCCCGAGCCCAGGAGCCCGAAGAACGTCGCGATCGACAGACCCGCGGCGGCGATCACCGAGACGAAGCCCACGGGGTTCACGTCGTAGAGCATTCCGCGGCGGAACTCCGGCACCTTCGGCGAGATCTTCAGCAGGTACTTGTTGATCGCGATGTCGCTGGCGACGGCGACGATCCACGCGATGCCGCAGTTGGCGTAGAAGTTCAGCAGGTTGTTGAGGAAGCTGAACATGTCCGCCTCCATCAGCACGATCGCGATGACGACGTTGAACACCAGGAACACCAGGCGCCCGGGGTAGGTCTTGGTGACGCGGGTGAAGCTGTTGGTCCACGCCAGCGAGCCGGAGTAGGCGTTGGTCACGTTGATCTTGATCTGGCTGATCACCACGAGGATCACGGCCAGGGTGAGCGCCAGCCAGTGCGGCAGGAAGTCCTGGTAGATCTCCATGAACTGGTGCACCGGCTGGTTGGCGATCCCGGCGTTGTCGAGGGTGAGCCCGATCAGGTACACGGCGAGGAACAAGCCCACGATCTGCTTCACGGCACCGAAGAACACCCAGCCCGGACCGGCGGTGATCACGGCGGTCCACCAGCGGCGCGAGTTCTCCGGCGTCTTCGGCGGCATGAACCGCAGGTAGTCGATCTGCTCGGCGATCTGCGCGATGAGCGACAGGCAGACGCCGGCCGCGAGCATCGTGCCGGCGAAGCTGACGCCCTGGTGCAGCGGCTCGCCCGTCGCGGTGTCGATGCCGCTGAACGCGAAGAAGTCGCCCACGGCCGACGGGTGGCTGATCAGGAGGTACCCGAACGGGAGCACCATCATGATGAGCCAGAGGGGAGTGGTCCACACCTGCAGTTTCGCGAGGGTGTTCATGCCGTAGACGACGAGCGGGATGATGAGCACCGAGGAGAGCAGGTACCCCAGCCACAGGGGGATGCCCAGGCCGAGTTCGAGTCCCTGCGCCATGATCGAGCCCTCGAGGGCGAAGAAGATGAACGTGAACGACGCGAAGATCACGTTCGTGAGAACCGAACCGTAGTAACCGAATCCGCTGCCGCGGGTGATCAGGTCGAGATCGATGTTGTACCGCGCGGCGTAGTAGGCCAGCGGGTACCCGGTGAGCACCACCACCAGCGCGAAGAATCCGATGCCCCACAGGGCGTTGCCCGTTCCGTGGGCGATGCCGATGTTGGCGCCGATCGCGAAGTCGGCGAGGTAGGCGATGCCGCCGAGGGCGGAGGTGGCGACCACGGCGGGCCCCCATTTGCGGTAGCTGCGCGGCGCGAATCGCAGGGTGTAGTCCTCGAGCGTCTCGCGGACTGCGGCGTCACGGAGCGCGGTCGACGGTGCGCCGTCGGCCTCCGCGGGTTGCAATGCGGTCACGGTGTTTCCCTTCCGGTCCCGCACCGTTCGTGCGGGGTTGGGGGAAATGGTGCGGGCGCGGCGTTCGGTGGGCGTGACTGCCCGGTAACGGGGCGGTTACGGGGTCCGCCGCGCGGTCACGGCGGTGTTTCCTCCCGCGGCCTCGACGGCCGCATCCTCCTTGCGTTGGACGGATTCCCGGATCTGGTCGATGTTCTCGCGCAGCAGATCGGACACCAGTTCGTCGGTCCGCTCGTCGGTGAGTACCTGCAGCACCATCCGGAACGTGGTGTCCACGATCAGCTGGATGATCTCGTCGTGGAACGGGATGTACTTGATGCGCTTGGTCTGCGGATCCTGCTTGATCGTCTCGAGGATCATGCCGCTCATCTCCGGCTTGTTCTCCTCGAGCGCCGCCGCGATGTTCTTGGTGTAGTGCCCCGTCTTGAGCACCTCGGCGACCTCGTCGAGGACGGCCACGGTGATCGGGCGTTTGACGGCGTCCACCACGGTCTCGGTGGTGCGGGCCACCACGGCCGCGGTGATCCGCTCGCCGTAGATCCGGTCGATCGCGCGGGCGAGCCGCGCCAGCGCGACGACGACGCGGATGATCCGGAAGGCGCGCGGGATGGGGGAGGTGACGAGGAAGGCCGGGATCATGCCCAGGATCTCGTACCAGTTGAGCAGGAGGAAGCGGGGGTGCCAGCCCACGCGCCGCCACCGCCACAGGAACTCGGCGGCGAACACCGCGCAGATCACCGCGTCCACGATCAGCACGGTGTCGAGGGTGGTCCGCGAGACGTGGACGAAGGTGATCCAGACGATCAGGCCCACGGAGACGAACGCCAGGGCGACCATGGCCCAGTCGGTCCACAGGACGGGCGGCTTGCGCGGGTACGGCGCGAGCGGGGCGTCTTTCGTGCGATTCATCGGGTCCGACCCTACTGAGCGGCGCGCCGCGGCGGTGCGCGGTCGGCGAACCCGGCGGCTCGGTCAGCCGCGGGGGCCCACGCTCCGCTGTACGTCGTCGATGATGCGGCCCGCGCCGATCACGCCGATGCCCACCATCCACGTCTCGTCCTCGACGGCGAAGGCGCGGCCGGCCCCCACCGCGGGGAGCGCGCCCCAGCGGGAGGTCACGGTGGTGGCGGTGGAGTCGGCGCCCGCGCCGCGCGTGTAGAACACGGTGTCCCCGTCGATCTCGCCGAAGTTCTCCGCGGAGAGCTCGACCATCGAGTACTGGTTCCACTGCTTCGGCGCGATGGTGAAGCCCATGGCGGTGATGATGCTTCCGGAGAAGGTGCCGGGCCCGTACAGCCGGAAACCGTTGGCGCGGAAGCGGACGATGGAGAGCGTGGTGCCGGGCGCGCCCACCTGCCTGCCCACCGTCGCGGCGCGGGCGTCGAGCTCGGCGAGCTCGGTGTTCATCCGCTCGGTGCGGTTCACCGCCGCCGCGGTGATGGTGGCCTGTTCTTTCCAGTTGGTGCCGGAATCGACCGAGAACACGGTGGGCGCGATCGCGGCCAGCTGCGGGTAGATCTTCTCGTGGCGCACCTTGGAGCCGATGATCAGATCGGGCCGCAACTTCGCGATCGCCTCGATCTCGGGTGACGTGGTGGACCCCACCGACGTGGTTCCGCCGAGCTTGTCCCGCAGGTAGGCGGGGAAGCCCTCGTTCGCGGCGGAGACCGTGGCGCCCACGGGCGTGATGCCGAGGGACACGAGGGCGTCCAGCTGCGGCGAGTCGATCACCACGATCCGCTTCGGCTCGACGGGCACGGAGCTCTCGCCCATGGCGTGCTGCACGACGCGGGTCCGGCGGTCGCCGTCGCCGGTGTCGCCCGAACCACACGCCACCAGCGCGGCGGAGGCCGTCAGTGCGGCGACGGCGGAGAGGAAGCGGCGGCGGCTCGGCCGCGGTGCGATCGTCATGCCGGAAAGATAGCAGGTGGTTAGGATTGGCTTTGCAAACTTATTGCGGTTGCTCGGAGGCGCTGGTGCGGCGACCGCACGCCGCCGCGCCGACGGTGCGCGGCCGCCGCCCGGTAGCGTGGAGGGGTGGCGAAGCTCGTGGCGATCAGTGACCTGCACGTGGGGCACCGGGGGAACGAGGGCGTAGTCGACCGGATCCGGCCCTCCAGCGCGGACGATTGGTTGATCCTCGCCGGCGACGTCTGCGAGCGCACCGACCAGCTGGACGAGGTGCTCACCGCGCTCGCGCCCCGCTTCGTGAAGGTGATCTGGGTCCCCGGCAATCACGAGCTGTACACCACGTCGAAGGACCCGATGCAGGTGTTCGGGGAGGCGCGGTACGACCACCTCGTGGAGATCTGCCGGCATCACGGCGTGCTCACCCCGGAGGACCCCTACCCGGTGTTCGAGGACACGTCCGAGGGCGGAGCGGGCCCGGTCACGATCGTCCCGATGTTCCTCCTCTACGACTACACGTTCCGCGACGAGGGGCTCACCACGCTGCAGGCGCTGGCCCGCGCGAAGGAGAAGAGCGTCGTCGCCACCGACGAGTTCCTGCTCTCGCCCGAGCCGTACGCCACCCGCGACGCGTGGTGCCGCGCCCGCGTGGAGTACACCCGCCGCCGCCTCGCCGCGCTGCCCACCGGCACGCGGACCGTGCTGGTGAACCACTGGCCGCTGCGCCGCGAGCCCACGGAAGTGCTGTTCTACCCGGACTTCTCGCTGTGGTGCGGCACCACCTCGACCGCGGACTGGCACGTGCGGTACAACGCCGAGGCGGCCGTGTACGGGCACCTGCACATCCCGCGCACCACCTGGTACGACGGCGTGCGGTTCGAGGAGGTCTCGGTGGGATACCCGCGGGAGTGGCAGCAGCGCGGCCTGCCCGAACCCCTTCTGCGGCAGATCCTCCCGTCTCCCGGGTACACCCAGGAATCGTTGGGCCACTACGGCGTGCATTTCGAGATCGACCCGAAGTACCGTGACGATCCGAAGCGGTTCGCCGCCGAACGCGCCGCGGCGCAGGAGCGCCTGAGCGATCGCCGCGTCGCCGCGCGGGAGCGGATAGCCGAGCGCCGGGCGGCGCGGGCGAAGGAGGGGGAGAAGTGATCCTGCAGTCGATGCTGCCGCGCGGTGTGGTGGCGCGGGAGGCCCACGGCGATGTGGATTCGCCGCTGCACCCGCGCGAGGCGGCGCAGATCGCGAAGGCCGTGCCGAAGCGGCGGGCGGAGTACGCGACGGTCCGCCACCTCGCTCGGGAGGCGCTGGGCGAGTTGGGGATCGGCGACGCGGTCCTGGTCAAGGGTGAGAGCGGCGGTGTGGACTGGCCGCGGGGTGTGGTCGGCGCGCTCACCCACTGCGACGGCTACCGGGGCGCGGTGGTCGGCTACCGCATGGGCGTGCGCACCGTGGGGATCGATGCGGAGCCGCATCTGCCGCTGCCGGACAAGGTGCTGCCCTCGGTCTCGCTCGAGTCCGAGCGCGAGGTGCTCGCGGCGCGGCCCGCGGACGGTCTGCACTGGGACCGACTCCTGTTCTGCGCCAAGGAGGCCACGTACAAGGCGTGGAATCCGATCACCGGCCGCTGGCTGGGGTTCGAGGACGCGGAGATCACCTTCGACCTCGCCGCCCGCACGGACGACTCCGCCGAGGGCACCTTCTCCTCGCGGATCCTCATCGACGGCCGGGCGAGCGACGGCGGCCCGCCGGTCCTGTCCGTCGACGGCCGCTGGCGGATCACCGGTGGCCTCATCGTGACCTCGATCGCGGTGGTCTGACATGGCGGACAGGGCGCTTCTCGAACCGGACGGCGCGGGGCTGATCATCGTCGACAAGCCCGCCGGGATGACCAGCCACGACGTGGTGGCGCGGTGCCGCCGCGCGATGGGCACCCGCAGGGTGGGGCATGCGGGAACCCTCGATCCGATGGCCACGGGTGTGCTGGTGATCGGCGTCGAACGCGCCACCAAGCTGCTGGGCCACCTCGCTCTCACCACCAAGGCGTACGCGGCCACCGTCCGGCTCGGTGCGTCCACCACCACCGACGACGCCGAGGGCGAGATCACCGGGGGTGCGGACGCATCCGGCATCGGCGAGGACGCCGTCCGCGCCGCGATGGCCCCGCTCACGGGCGATATCGAGCAGGTCCCGAGCGCCGTGAGCGCGATCAAGGTCGACGGTAAGCGGGCCCATCAGCTGGTCCGTGAGGGCGCGGAGGTGCGGCTGCGGGCCCGCCCCGTCACCGTCGACGAGTTCGCGGCGCACGCCTTCCGGCGGGACGGCGACCACCTCGACGTGGATGTGACGGTCGAGTGCTCCTCGGGCACGTACGTCCGTGCGCTGGCGCGGGACCTGGGCGCCGCGCTGGGCGTCGGCGGGCACCTGACGGCGTTGCGCCGCACCAGAGTCGGGCCGTACGGGCTCGACCACGCGATCACGCTCGATGACCTCGCGGAGACGCCGCGCCTGTCGTACGGCATCGACGAGGCGATCGCGGCCGGCTTCGCCTCGAGGCGCATCACTTCCGAGCAGGCAGCGGACCTGGCGCTGGGGCGGTGGCTGGATCCGATCGGCATTCCCGGCGTGTATGCGGCGGTCGCGCCCGACGGCCGCGCGTTCGCCCTGCTGCGGGAGAGCGGCGACCGCGCGAGCTCGGTGTTCGTGGTGCGCCCCGCCGCCTGATCCGCCTACGCTGGCGGCATGACCGCGACTTCTCCTCAGCGCGACTTGATGTCGCTGGAGCAGTGGCGCGCCCTGGGGGAGGATTCGCCGGAGCGGTCGGAACTTCAGGAGGGGGTCCTGATCATGTCTCCGAGTCCCCGGACCGAGAATCAGGGCGCGATGCTGAAGCTGGGGGCGCACCTGCTGGGGCAGGTGCCCGCAGGCCTCGAGGTGGTTCCCGATGTCGACGTCCTCATCGACTCGCAGTTCCCGCCCACGGTCCGCCGCCCCGACCTCGTGGTGACCGCGCGCAGACCGGCCGGCCAGATCGTGGCGGCGGATGTGCTGCTGGTGGTGGAGTTCCTCTCGACCGGCACCCGGCGGCAGGACCTGGTGACGAAGCGCAGTGAGTACGGCGACGCGGGGATCCCGCACTACTGGATCGTGGATCTGGACGACGGGCCGGGCGTCGAGGTGCTGCGGTTGTCCGGCGGTGGCTACCGCGGCGAGCGCGTCCGGGACCGCCTGGAGGTGGGCGAACCGTTCAGGCTGAGCGTCGACCTTCACTCCCTGATCTGATCGGGCCGACGTACCGGGCCGAGGGGCGGATGATCTTTCCCTGGCGCACCTGCTCGAGGACGTTCGCCGTCCACCCCACGACCCGGGCCACGCCGAAGGTGGGTGTGAACATCTCCGGGGGCAGGCCCACCTCGTGCATCAGCACCCCCGCGTAGTACTCCACGTTGGCGTAGAGCCGGCGCCCCGGCTTGAGCTCGTTGATCGCCGATTCGATCTCGCGCTCCACGGCCCCGGCCTGCGCGACCAGCGGCGAATCGAACTGCGCAACAACGGTCTTGAGCAGTTCCGACCGCGGATCGTGCGTGCGGTAGACGGCGTGGCCGAAGCCCATGATCTTCTCGTCCCGGGCGATCTTGTCGCGCACCCACTCCCGCGTGTTCGCCGGGTCGCCGATCTCGTCCAGTGCCGCCAGGGCGCGGCTCGGCGCCCCGCCGTGCAGCGGGCCGAGGAACGCGCCCAGCGCGCCGAGCAGGCACGAGGCCATGTCCGAACCCGTGGACGCGATCACCCGGCCGGTGAAGGTCGACGCGTTGAACCCGTGGTCGATGGTGGCGATCAGGTAGGTCTGCAGTGCCGCGGCGTCGCCCGGATCGGTGCTGCCGGTGGCCATCCGGAGGTAGTCGGCGGCGTGCCCGGCGGTGGGGTCGGGTTCGAGTGCCGCGAGGCCGTGGGCGAGGCGGTGCGCCGCCGCGAGCACCGTCGGGGTGGTGGCCGCGTACCGCAGGGCGGCCTCCGTCCGCTCCGCCTCGGGCAGGTCCATGAGCGGGCGGTCGCCGGCCCCGAGCGCCGCCAGGGCGATGCGCAGGGCGTGCATCGGCTCGGTGCCGCGCTCGACGGTGGCGCGGAGCAGGTCGTGGACGCGGCCCGGGAGGGGGCGCAGCGCCCCGACCCGGCGGGCGAAGGCGGCACCGTCGGACGGGCCGGGCAGGGAGCCGAACAGCATGAGGTGCCACGCGTCCTCGAAGGAGGTCTCGGACGCCAGGCGCACCGCGTCGTGGCCGCGGTAGTGGTAATGGCCCTCCTCGCCTCGGACATCGCCGAGTTCGGTGTCGGTCACGATGACGTTCTTCAGGCCCGCGGGGGCGATGAGAGGTGTGCTCATGTCACGAGTGTGGGCGATGTTGATCAACACTCGCAATGTTGATTGAATCAATCCGTGGAGCGCTGGATCACGACGTCGGAGGCCGCGGAGCGGTTGGGGGTCAAACGCGGCACGCTGTACTCGTACGTCAGCCGGGGCGTCCTGCATTCGCGGCGGATGCCGGGGCAGGCGGAGTCCCTGTTCGACCGCACGGAGGTGGATTCCCTCGCCGCCGCGAAGCACGACGGCCGGCGCGAGGCCGATCGGCTGCTGCGGTTCCGGGCCGTGACCACCCGGGTCTCGGTGCTCCGGGGCGATTCGCTCTACCTGCGGGGCCGGCCGATCGCGCGGGTCTGTGCCGAGATGGACTTCGCCGCGGCGGCGCGCTTCGTCCTCGAGGCCGACGGTGCGGTGCCCCCGCCGGTGGTCGACCTGGAGCCAGCGAGGGCGGTGCTGCTGGAGCGCCGGATCCCGCTGGCGGTCGCGTTGCTCGGAGCGCGGGATCCGTTGCGCGCGGACCGATCCGCGATCGGCGAGCGTGCCCTGGGCCTGCTGCCGGTGCTCGCCGGACTGGTGCCGGAGGTCCGGCTGGAGCACCCGTGGGTCGATGCCCTCGCCACCTGCCTCATCGACAACGGTCTCGCCGCATCGACCACCGCCGCCCGCGTCGCGGCCTCGGCGCGCGCGGGGCTCTCCGACGCGCTCTCGGCCGGCTACGGCGCCCTCGCAGGCCCCCTGCACGGCGGCGCCCCGGCGGCCGCGTACGAGTTGCTCGGGCGCGTGCTCGACGGCGACGACGCCGCCCGGGCGATCGCCGATACGGCGTGGGGAGGGCATCTCGCGGGCTTCGGTCACGTGGTCTACACCGGGGAGGACCCGCGGGCGACGGTGGTGCTGGACCTGATCCGCGGCGATGCCCCCGACGCGCCCGTCCTGCGCGCGGTCGCCGCGCTGGCGGACCGGGCCGGACGCGCGGTGAACATCGACCTCGCGGGCGCCGCGGTCGCGCACACGCTGGGGCTGCCGGCGCGCGCCACGGAGGTCCTCTTCCAGTACGGCCGCACCGTGGGGATGGCCGCGCACATCGCCGAGGAGTACGAGGAGGCGCCGCTGCGCTGGCGCGGCACCCCTGCGGTCAGTTCCTGACCCAGATCGATTGCGCGGCAACGTCTCCGAGGTCGAGCGGCGCACCGTCGTTCACGGTGATCGCGACGGTCCCGAGGAACTTGCGCAGCTCCACCACCTCGATCCGCGCGTCGGGCTCGATGCCCACCTCCTGGAAGTACCGCAGCATCTCGGGGTCGGAATCGGAGATCCGGACCACGACCCCTCCCTGGCCGGCGGCCAGATCGGACAGCAGGCAGGCGTCGGGGGTGGGCACGGAACCGTCGGGCTGGGGGATCGGATCGCCGTGCGGGTCCCGGTCGGGATGGCCGAGCCGTTCGTCGAGCCGGCTGAGGAACCGCTCCGACACGGCGTGCTCGAGCACCTCCGCCTCGTCGTGCACCTCGTCCCAGCCGTAGCCGAGCTCCGAGACCAGGAACGTCTCCAGGAGGCGGTGCCGGCGCACCATCGCGGTCGCCGCGCTGCGGCCCGCGCTCGTCAGGGTGACCGCGCCGTACTTCTCGTGGTCCACGAGCCCCTGGTCGGCGAGCTTGCGGATGGCCTCGGACGCGGTGGAGGCGGAGACGCCGAGGGCATCGGCGAGCGACTTGGTGGTGACCTTCACATCGGACCACTCCTGGGCGGTCCAGATCTGCTTGAGGTAGTCCTGCGTGACCGCGGACAGCTCGCCCACGGGGCGCGGCGAATCGGGCAGGGGAGGCTTACTCACGCACCCACCATAGGCGGTCCGATAGGGTGAGTGCGTGCTTCGCTGGCGAGGGCTCGATGACGTTCCCGCGGACTGGGGACGCTGTGTGGTGACGATCGGCGTGTTCGACGGTGTACACCGCGGACACGCCCAATTGATCGCTCGGGCGACCGAGGAGGCCCGTGCGCGGGGGCTCCCTGCCGTGCTGATGACGTTCGATCCGCACCCGGCGGAGGTGGTGCGCCCGGGGTCGCATCCGCCGCAGCTGACGACGCTGACCCGCCGCGCCGAACTCGCCGAGGAACTCGGCATCGACGTGTTCTGCGTGATGCCCTTCACCCCGACCGTCATGGCCCAGCCCGCCGAGGAGTTCGTGCACTCGATCCTGGTCGAGCGGCTGCACGCCGCCGCCGTCGTGGTGGGCGACAACTTCACCTTCGGCCATCGCGCTCTGGGCAACGTCGAGATGCTGGAGCGCCTCGGCCAGAAGTTCGGGTTCTCCGTCGACGCCGTGCCGCTGCTCACCGAGCACGCCGTGACGTACTCCTCCACGTACATCCGCTCCTGCGTCGACGCCGGTGACGTGAAGGCCGCGGCGGAGGCACTCGGCCGGCCGCACCGCGTGGAGGGCGTGGTCGTGCACGGCGACGGCCGCGGACGCGAGCTCGGATTCCCCACGGCGAACGTGGCGCCGCCCATGTTCGCCGCGATCCCCGCGGACGGCGTGTACGCCGCGTGGTTCACCGTGCTCGGCGCCGGCCCCGTGGTGGGGCAGGTGACGCCCGGCGAGCGGTACCCGGCGGCGGTGTCCGTCGGGAGCAACCCGACCTTCTCGGGGCGCACGCGCACCGTCGAGGCGTTCGTCCTGGACACCTCGGCCGACCTGTACGGGCAGCACGTGGCCGTGGACTTCGTGGACCGCGTGCGCGGGATGGAGCGCTTCGACTCCGTGGACGCGCTGCTGGAGGCGATGCGCGGCGATGTGGCCGGCACCCGCGCGATTCTGGGAATCGACTGACGCCTGGTAACGTGGTCGCTCGTGCCTGCTGCGGTTCGCGGCGGCGGCACGGATCCACTGACGACGCGATACTGGAACAAGGGAGCCTCGCATGGCGCTGACCACCGAGCAGAAGAAGACGATCCTGGCCGAGTACGGCCTGCACGAGTCCGATACGGGCTCGCCCGAGGCGCAGGTCGCGCTGCTGACCAAGCGCATCGTCGACCTCACCGAGCACCTCAAGCAGCACAAGCACGACCACCACAGCCGCCGCGGCCTGCTGCTGCTGGTCGGCCGTCGCCGCCGCCTGCTGAAGTACGTCGCCTCGGTCGACATCAACCGCTACCGTTCGCTCATCGAGCGCCTCGGCCTGCGCCGCTAAGAGATTCACGCCGAACGGCCCGTTCCCGGACTTCCGGGGGCGGGCCGTTCCGCGTTCTCGGGGTTCGACGGTGCGCCGCCCGCGCGCCCGGCGCGCCGGATGCGGTTGTTAACGCCGCGCGCCCGTTCGGCGACAGACGGGGTGGAAGTCCATCCCCGGTCCAGTCCGCGGCAGGGGAGTGTCCGACGCAGTTCCACGAGCAAAGGATGACCCATGTTCCGTCGATCGTCCCTCGTCACCGCATCGCTCGCCGCCGCGGGAACCCTCGCCGCCGGCCTCACCCTCGGCGCCGGGGCCGCGCAGGCCGCCCCGCTCGGCGTGCAACAGGCGCCCGCCCTCGGCACCGGCATCAGCGGGCTGGTGGTGCCCGGCAGGATCACCTCCCGGGTCGCCGCGCAGAGCACCGCGGATCCGAACCAGGTGCGCTTCTCGGCGCCCGCCGGGCAGGCCGAATGCGCCACCACGTTCAACAAGGCGCTCATCCGGATCGACTGGCGCAACGCCCGGACCGGCCGCGTCGGCAGCGTCACCGTCAAGGCGTGCCCCGTCGGCTACAACCCCGAGGTTCCCACCTCGGCGGTCGCGAACACCGGGCCGGGCCGGGTGACGTTCCTGCAGCGGATCACCGGTAGCCGCGAGAGCGCGACCGCGGGACTGCCCGCCACCCCCGGTCACGGCACCGTTCTGCGCTGACCGCAACGGGATTCGCGGCCTGCGCGGCGGGGAATCGAGTCAGGCGCGTAGCGCAGCAGGACCGCCTGCTCGAACGGCAGGTGCGCGAACACGCGGCTCCTCACCAGCGGCGCCGCCTCGTCTCTCGTCACGACCCGCGGGTCGGTGACGGCGCGGGACCGGCCCCGCCGCACCACCCTTCCGCCGCCCGCCGCTGTCAGATTCTTGAGCCAGTCGCGGTCGGGTCCGTAGGACAGCAGGATGGCGACACCGTCGTCGGTGGGGAAGGCGTTGACGGGTGTGCGGTACTCCGTGCCCGACTTACGTCCCGCGTGTTCGACGATGGCGAAACTCGGTGCCCGTCCGGCCCACAGCAGCTGGACGGGATTGGTGAAGCGGCGATTGAACTCGGCGAGCGACTGAGGCAGTTGCATGCCCCCATCAAACCCAGCTCGGCGGCGTGCTGCAAGGGCGTGCAGCTAACCGCGACCGAGCAGGGTGCCGCCGTTGACCTGCAGGATCTGGCCGGTGGTCCAGCCCGCATCGGGCGCGGCGAGGTACGCGACGGCGGCGGCCACTTCGTCCGGCGTGCCCGGCCGGCCGGCCGGGATCTGCGCGACGCGGTCCGCCTGGAGTTCCGGGGTGAGGCGATCGGTCCAGAACTCGGTGGCGGGGACGAAACCCGGGGCGACGACGTTCACCGTGACGCCTTCCGATGCCAGCTCGGTCGCCAGTCCCAGGGACCAGGCGTTGAGGGCGCCCTTGGCCGCGCCGTAGGCGCCGGGCCCGCGCAGCCCCGCGATCGAGCCGACCGAGACGACCCGGCCGCCCGGCCGCGCGAGGTGCGGGCGCAGGGCTTCGGTGACGAGGACGGCGCTGATCACGTTCAACCGGAAGACGTCGGCGTACAGGTCTGCGATGTCGCCCAGGCCGGAGGTGTCCCGGGCGGGGTTCCCGCCGACGTTGTTGACCAGGACGTGGACGGTGCCGGCGGCCGCGATTCGTCGGGCCAGCGCCTCGACCTCGCCGGAATCGGTCACGTCCGCGGTATCGACCGTCACCCGGTCGGCGCCGATCGCGTCGTTGATGCGCGCCGCCGTCTCGTCGAGGACTGCCGCCCGCCGCCCGACGATGAGCACATCGGCGCCCTCGGTCGCCAGACGGTGCGCAACCGCCCGCCCGATTCCCGTTCCGCCGCCCGTCACCACTACGCGCCTCGTCATTGTTAGAGCGTCTCGCGATAAGTGTGGTGGCGCTGGGTGGGCGGCTCAGCGCTCCTGGGGGCGGACGAACGGGAAGGCCAGGGTGGCACGGATGTTCACGCCCGCGAGCAGCATGATCACTCGGTCCACGCCGATGCCCAAGCCGCCGGTCGGCGGCATCGCGTAGGAGAGCGCGTCCAGGAACGACTCGTCCAGCTCCATCGCCTCCGGATCGCCCGCGGCGGCGGCCATCGACTGCTGCGTGAGTCGCTCGCGCTGATCGATCGGGTCCGTGAGTTCCGTGTAGGCCGTGCCGAGTTCGGCGCCGAAGCCCACCAGATCCCACTGCTCGGTGAGCCGCGGATCGGCACGATGCCTGCGCGCCAGCGGCGACACCTCGATCGGGAAATCGCAGTAGAAGGTGGGGAACTCGGTCTGCTTCTCCACCAGCGCCTCGTACAGCTCCATCACCAGCTCGCCCGCGGACGCGCCGCGCGGCACCGCCACGTGATGGCGCTCGCACACCGCCGCCACCTCGTCCACGGTCGACTCGGAGGTGAGCTCCGTGCCGGCGGCCCGCGACACCGCCGCGTGCACGGTGATCACGGGCCACTCGGCGGTCAGGTCGACCTCCCGCGTGCCCCCGGCACCGTCAGGGCGCAGGGCCACCGGCCGGCCGTTGACCGCGACCGCGGCCGCGAGGATCACCTCCCGGGTGAGCGCCCGCATCGTCGTGTAGTCGCCGTACGCCTCGTACGCCTCGAGCGAGGTGAACTCGGGATTGTGCGTGGCGTCGGCGCCCTCGTTGCGGAAGTTGCGGTTCAGTTCGAAGATCCGCCCCATCCCGCCGACGGCCAGCCGCTTGAGGTACAGCTCGGGGGCGATCCGCAGGTACAGCCCCATGTCGTAGGCGTTGATGTGGGTGGTGAACGGGCGGGCGGCGGCGCCGCCGTGCACCGACTGCAGCATCGGCGTCTCGACCTCGCTGAAACCCCGCTCGGTGAACACGCCGCGCATCGCGGCGACCGCCCGGGAGCGCCGGTACAGCAAGTCGACGGCACCGTCGTCCGTGATGAGCTCCAGCGGCCTGTTCCGGGCGCGCGTCTCCTCACCGAGCCGGGCCCGCGTCTTGGGGACTGGGGAGAGGCACTTGCCCGCCATCGCCCAGGAACCGAGGAGGACCGAGAGTTCGCCGGTGCGGGAGCGGGTCACCGTGCCGGTCACCGACACCAGATCGCCCATGTCGATCGACGAGCGCCACAGCGCGCGGGCACCGTCGGGCGTGCGGGACCGCTCGGCGATCACCTGCAGGTGCGCCCCGTCCTCATGCAGATCGACGAACGTGACCCCGCCGTAGTCGCGGACCGCGCGCACCCGCCCGGTCACCGAGACGACGCTCCGCCCGTCCGGTGGGGCGGCCGCATGCTGCTCCCGCACCGCTGCCAGCGACGTGGTGCGCGGCACGGAAGGGGGATAGCCGGGCATTCCCGCGGCCTCGAGCGCCTCCAGCTTGCGGCGTCGCACCCGCTGTTGTTCGGACAACCGCACGGGCGGGGCCTCGCGGCGCAGCAGCCGTTCCTCCTCGGCGAGGAGGCGGTCGACGAACTCGCGGTCGCGGGGGAACTCGTCCGGAATGGACGGTCCGGCGAGGAACTTCGGGCCGATCTGCGGGAGGAAGCCCTCGGCGGTGCCCACCGCGATCCCCGCGCGCACCGCGGTGAGGGTGGGGTCGTAGCAGAGGATCCGCGGCACCCATTCCGGACGGTACTTGTCGTTCGAGCGGTACAGCGACTCCAGCTGGTAGAACTTCGAGGCGACGCTGAGCACCGAGTCGACCAGACGCGTCACCGGCCCCGCGCCAACCCGGTCCGCCTCGGAGAACACCGAGCGGAAGACGGCGAAGTTCAAGGAGATCCGGCGGATCCCGATCTCCGCGCAGTGCTCGACGAGGGTCGCCACCATGAACTCGTTGAGGCCGTTCTCGGCGTCGTGGTCGCGCCGCATCAGGTCGAGAGAGAGGCCGCGGGTGCCCCACGGGACGAAGCTGAGCAACCCCCGGATGGTGCCCGCGGGGTCGTGCGCCGAGACCAGCACGCAGCGCCCGTCCACCGGGTCGCCGATGCGGTTGAGCGCCATCGAGAATCCGCGCTCGGTCTCCTCGCCGCGCCACCGCTCGGCGAGTGTCGCGACCTCGGCCAGTTCGGCCTGCGAGAGGTCGGCGTGGCGGCGCACCCGCAGGGTGTACCCGGCGCCGCTCACCCTCGTCACGGCCTGGCGCACCGCGCGCATGTCCCGGCCCTTGAGCGTGAACCCCTCCACGTCGATGATCGCCTCGTCGCCGATGGCCAGCGTGCGCAGCCCGGCGGCCTCGTACACCTCCGCACCGGCGGTGCTGGCCGCGAGCACCGCCGGATACAGGCTGTGCTCGCGGCAGTCCCGGATCCACGCCGCGACGGCGGCCGGCCACGAGTCCGGGTGGCCGATCGGGTCGGCGCTCGCCATCGATACCGGGCCGACGGCGCGGCAGGTCACCACGGCGCGTCGGTCGGGCGCCGAGATCACCGCCTTGTCGCGGCGGGTGGCGAAATAGCCGAGGGAATCGTCCTCGCCGTACTCGAGGAGCAGCCGCCGCACCTCGAGCTCCTCGGGTTCGGTCATCAGCTCGTCGCCGCGGCCCGCCCGCCAGAACGCCATGAGAGCCAGGACCAGGACCGTGGCGGACAGCACCCCCGCGAGCGAGTAGATCCACAGCGGCCCGGAGTGCCCGTCGAGGGCCACGTCGATCTGCCGGGGGACGGCGACGCCGAACGTGGACCGCAGCGACCACAGCAACACCTCCGCGGTGCCGTGCAGAGCACTCGGCCCCCGCCCGGGGAACGTCGAGGCCAGCGCCACCACGACCACGTAGACGGCCAGGAACCCGCCGATCAGGACGCCGATCGCGGTGCGACGCGAGCCGCGGGCCAGCCGCGCTGGGAAGCGGGACCGGGAGGCGATCACCGCCGCCAGACACACCGCGCCGACCGTCGCCGCCAGGACGGCGCCGGGAAGGGAGAATCGGACGGACACGTACGCCTGGAGGTAGCCGGGAAGGTGGCGGGTGTCGGCGGGATCTAGCTGGTCGGTCGCGACGATGACGACCGTGGCGATGTTCACGAGGACCTGAAGGGACATCACGACGACGGTGACGGTGTGCGCGGCCCGCAGCCGTCGCCGCAGGGCGCCGCTGAGCACGGTGAGCGCAGCGACCAACAGCAGGCTGGGATGCGACGGGATGCCGAGGACGCCCAGGAGATCGGTGACGAACGGCAGTGCCCGGTCACCGCGGATGAGAGCGCTGAGCAGTGAGACGATCGCCGCGACCAGCATCATCCGAGCGATCCAGACGGCGGTGGTTTCCCGGGCGTGCTCCCGGCTGGTCTGCGACACGGTGTGATTACCCCCTGGGGTGTGCACACGGCGTGTGCGGCTCACGTGGAAAAGACTCCCGATGATAGCCTTGATACAGGTCCGTCCGACGTCGGTGCCGGTGAAGCCGGTTCCACGTTCTGCGGTGCGCCTTGATGGTGTCATTCCCCGCGGGGTGGTCCTCGGTAGTGGTTGCCGGAAACGCCGTCCCAGGGACGGTGGGGTCCGGCGGCTTCGATCGATGACCGCGCCCACGGCGCCCCGCCGCCGCGTCGAGCGACGTCGGCCGCGCGCAGCGTGCGCGCCGCCCGGTGAGGACGGCCTGACGATCCGAAAGGTCTGATCCCACTTCATGTCCGACAACATCCAGGTCGAACTCGACGACGACATCACCGAATCGGTCGCCGTCATCGACAACGGCTCCTTCGGCAAGCGCACCATCCGGTTCGAGACCGGCCGGTTCGCGCAGCAGGCCGCCGGCGCCGTCGCCGCGTACCTCGACGACGAGACGATGCTGCTCTCGGCGACCTCGCACAGCAAGCACCCGAAGGAGCACTTCGACTTCTTCCCGCTCACCGTGGACGTCGAGGAGCGGATGTACGCCGCGGGCCGCATCCCCGGCTCGTTCTTCCGGCGCGAGGGCCGCCCCTCCACGGACGCCATCCTCACCTGCCGCCTGATCGACCGGCCGCTGCGTCCGTCCTTCGTCGACGGCCTCCGCAACGAGATCCAGGTGGTCGTCACCGTCCTCTCGCTCGATCCCCAGGACCTGTACGACGTGGTGGCGATCAACGCCGCCTCGGCGTCGACCCAGATCGCGGGCCTGCCCTTCTCCGGCCCCGTCGGCGGCGTGCGCGTGGCGCTCATCGACGGCCAGTGGGTCGCGTTCCCGACCGTCGAGCAGCTCGAGCGCGCCGTCTTCGACATGGTGGTCGCCGGCCGTATCGTCTCGGGCTCCGGCAAGGACGCCGACGTCGCGATCATGATGGTCGAGGCCGAGGCCACTGAGAACGTCATCGAGCTCATCGAGGGCGGCGCCACCGCACCCACCGAGGCCGTCGTCGCCGAGGGTCTCGAGGCCGCCAAGCCCTTCATCGCCGTGCTCTGCGAGGCGCAGAAGCAGCTGGCCGCGGGCGCCGCGAAGCCGACCGGTGAGTTCCCGCTGTTCCCGGCGTACCAGGACGACGTGTTCGCCGCCGTCGAGGCCGCGGGTGCCGCCAAGCTCAACGACGTGCTGTCGATCGCCGGCAAGCAGGAGCGCGACTCCGCCACCGACGCCCTCAAGGCCGAGGTGCTCGAGGCCGTGGGCCCGCAGTTCGAGGGTCGCGAGGGCGAGATCGGCGCGGCCTTCCGCTCGCTGACCAAGAAGCTGGTCCGCAAGCGCATCCTCACCGATCACTTCCGTATCGACGGCCGCGGCATCACCGACATCCGCTCGCTGAGCGCCGAGATCGCCGTGATCCCGCGCGCCCACGGCAGCGCCCTGTTCGAGCGCGGCGAGACCCAGATCCTGGGTGTGACCACGCTGGACATGGTGAAGATGGCGCAGCAGATCGACTCGCTGGGACCCGAGACCAGCAAGCGCTACATGCACCATTACAACTTCCCGCCGTACTCGACCGGTGAGACCGGCCGTGTCGGCTCGCCGAAGCGCCGCGAGATCGGCCACGGCGCGCTCGCCGAGCGCGCCCTGGTTCCGGTGCTGCCCTCGGTGGAGGAGTTCCCCTACGCCATCCGCCAGGTGTCGGAGGCGCTGAGCTCCAACGGCTCCACCTCGATGGGCTCCGTCTGCGCGTCCACGATGTCGCTGCTCAACGCCGGCGTGCCGCTGAAGGCGCCCGTCGCGGGCATCGCGATGGGCCTCGTCTCCGACGAGGTCGACGGCCAGGCGCGCTACGTGGCCCTGACCGACATCCTTGGCGCCGAGGACGCGTTCGGCGACATGGACTTCAAGGTCGCGGGCACCTCCGACTTCGTGACCGCGCTGCAGCTGGACACCAAGCTGGACGGCATCCCGTCGCAGGTCCTCGCCGGCGCGCTGGGGCAGGCCAAGGACGCCCGCACCACGATCCTCGAGGTCATGGCCGAGGCGATCGACGCTCCGGACGAGATGAGCCCGTACGCCCCGCGGATCACCACTATCAAGGTGCCCGTGGACAAGATCGGCGAGGTCATCGGCCCCAAGGGCAAGACGATCAACTCGATCACCGAGGAGACCGGCGCCAACATCTCCATCGAGGACGACGGCACCGTCTTCGTCGGCGCGGCGGACGGCCCCTCGGCGCAGGCCGCGATCGACCGGATCAACGCCATCGCCAACCCGCAGCTGCCGAAGGTGGGCGAGCGCTTCCTGGGCACCGTGGTCAAGACCACGGCTTTCGGCGCGTTCGTCTCGCTGGTGCCCGGCCGCGACGGCCTGGTGCACATCAGCAAGCTGGGGAACGGCAAGCGCGTCAACAAGGTCGAGGACGTGGTCAACGTCGGCAGCAAGCTGCAGGTCGAGATCGCCGATATCGACGAGCGCGGCAAGATCAGCCTGATCCCCGTCGTCGAAGAGGACGCCGCGAAGGCGACCGCTGATCCGGCCGGCGCCGCTGCGGGCGAGGAGTAGGAACTGAGCGGCCTGACGTCACGGGCTGCGCGGACGGGGGCATCCGGATCGGGTGCCCCCGTTCGTCGTAGCGTCCTTCCCGGCGGCCTCCGCGTGGTCACGGAGACGGTGCCCGGCTCCCGCTCCGCCGCGGTCGGCCTGTGGGTGGCCGTCGGCTCCCGGGACGAGCACCCCACCTCCGCCGGATCGGCGCACTTCCTCGAGCACCTGCTGTTCAAGGCGACGCCGCACCGCGATGCGGCGTCGCTGGCGGCCGAGGTGGACGCGGTGGGGGGCGAGATCAACGCCTTCACGTCCAAGGAGCACACCTGCTACTACGCGCACGTGCTCGATACCGACCTCGAGCTCGCGGTCGACGTGGTGACCGACGTGGTGCTCGGCGGGCTCTGCCGGCCCGCGGACGTGGAGGTCGAGCGCGAGGTGGTGCTCGAGGAGCTCGCCATGCGTGACGACGACCCGGAGGACCTGGTCGGCGAGGCGGCCACCGCCGCGCTGTTCGGCGATCATCCGCTCGCCCGCCCGGTGCTCGGCACCGAGGACTCCGTGGCCTCGATGACCGCCGCCCGGCTGCGCGGCTTCCACCGCCGGCGTTACACACCCGACCGGATGGTGCTGGCCGTGGCGGGCAACGTCTCCCACGCCCAGGTGGTCCGGCTCGCGCGCAGGGCCTTCGGGCCGCGGCTCGACGGTGCTGCCGAGTCCGCCCCGGTGCGGGCAGGGGCCGCCCGGCGTCGTGCCGTGGCGCCGGCTCTCGGTGTTATCAGCCGCGAGGGGGAGCAGTCGCACCTCGTGGCTGGCACCCGCGCGCACGGGCGTTTCCATCCCGACCGGTGGGCGCTGTCGGTGCTCAACACGGCGATCGGCGGGGGCCTCAGTTCGCGTCTGTTCCAGGAGATCCGGGAGCAGCGCGGCCTGGCGTACACGGTGTACTCGGCGGTGGACACCTACGCCGATACGGGCATGTTCTCCGTCTACGCCGGGTGTTCTCCGGAGCGGCTGGGTGAGGTGGCCGCTGTGGCGCGGAAGGTCCTGGAGGACGTCCGCGATCAGGGGCTCACGGGCGAGGAACTCGCGCGCGCCAAGGGATCCCTGCGGGGCGGCCTCGTTCTCGGCCTCGAGGACGCGCAGTCCCGGATGCACCGGATCGGCCGCAGCGAGATCAACTACCAGAACCAGCGCACCGTGACCCGCACCCTCGCCGCGATCGACCGGGTCTCCGCCGCGGACGTGAACCGCGTTGCGCGGGAACTGCTCTCGCAGCCCTTCGGCGGCGCCGTCCTCGGTCCGCACCGCGGCAGGCGCGACCTGCCCGCGACCGTCCGGAACTGGCTGGGCTGACGTTCCTGACCCGGCGCGCCGTCACGATCCGGCGGACGCCCCCACCACCCGTCGGACGTGCTCGCGCAGAGCGGAACCCGAGGCGAGGAGCGGGTCGGGGCTGCGGAGCGAGCGAGCGAGGATGAACGCTCCTTCGAGTGAGCTCAACACCGCCAGCGTCAGTTCCCGCGCGGCGTCTTCGGCGAGGCCGCGAGCTGCGAAGTAGTCGGTGCCGCGGGCGATCCAGTCCTCGAAGACCTCGGCCGCGGCGGCCGCCACCTCGGGCTGCGAGTCGGCGACCTCGCCGGCCACGGTGCCGACGGGGCACATCGTGATCCACCCGGCGGTGGCGATGTGCTCGGCCGCGGTCGCGAACGCCCCGGGGATCGCCTCGGCGAGGTTCGGCGCACCGTCGAGCAGGGCGGGAAGGAGCGCCATGTAGGCGGCCCCGGACGAGCGTAGGGCCGCGGCGGCGACCTCGGGCTTCCCGTCCGGGAAGTGATGGTAGAGCGAGCCCATCGTGGCGCCGGCGGCCTCCGTGAGCTGCTTGACGGTGGTGGCGCCGTAGCCCTGGCGACGCAGGAGCTCGCCCATCGCCACCACCAGGCGCTCGCGCGTGGGCGTTGACCGGTCGACCATCACGCTCTAGATTCTAGAGCATCCGTTCTAGAGCATCCGCTCCAATGGAGGTGATGGAATGCCGGAGGTCTCCGTCCCCGCGGGCCGGGTCCACTACGAGCAGTTCGGCGACGGCCCGCCGGTCGTCCTGCTGCACGGCCTGCTGATGGACCACACCGTGTGGGACCGCGTGCTGCCGTTGCTGCCCGCCGGCCATCGGTACCTGCTGCCGGACCTCCCGCTCGGCGCCCACCCCATCCCGCTCCGCGCGGACGCGGACCTGACGAACGAGGGGATCGCGAACCTGATCGCGGACTTCCTCGATGCACTCTACCTGCGCGATGTGACTCTGGTGCACAGCGATTGGGGCGGCGGACTGTTCCTCACCGCCCTGGGGCGCGATGAGCGGATCGAGCGCCTCGTGATCCTTCCGAGCACCGCCTTCGACAACTTCCCGCCGGGGCTTCCCGGCAAGGCGGCCACGGTCGCCGCCCGGCTGCCGGGCCTGACCCTCGGCCTGCGCGCACTGCGGATCAGCGCCGTCCGGCGCCTGCCGATCCTGTTCGGGCGCATGGCGCGCGACATCCCGGACGCGACGATGAGGGCCTGGACCCGCCCCGCGATCGAGGACCCTCTCGTTCGCCGTGACCTGCTCAAACATGCCCGCGCCCCGTTCGACCGCGCGGATCTCACGCGCGCGACCGAGGCCCTGCGAGCCTTCACCGGCGACGCCCTGGTCCTCTGGATCGCCGACGACACGGTCATGCCGCACGACCACGGCCGGCGGTTCGCCGAGTTGCTACCGAACGGCCGGCTCGTGGAGCTCTCGGACTGCTACGTGCTGGCGATGATGGACCGCCCCGACGTCGTGGCGAACGAACTCGCCGCCTTCCTCGGCCGGACCCGACGGGTTCGGTGAGGAGGCGGCGAGAACGGAGCGAGCCGGCTACTTCTTGTCGGCGTCCTTGAGCGACCAGGTCGGTGCGAGATCGCCGCCGGTGTGCTCGACGACGCGCGACTTGATCCCGATCCAGCCGATGGCGAGGATCGCGACGAACGCCGGGATGCCGATGACCACGACGATGAGGTTCGTCTTGTCCCAGAAGCCACCGTCGGACTTGTACCCCGAGTAGGCCATGCCGACCAGCACGAGGAACAGGAAGACCAGGCCCACGTAGCTCATCATCGGCGCCAGCGGCGCGCGGAACGGGCTCTTGGTGATGACCCCGGCGTCCGACAGGCGGCGGTAGCGGATGTGGCACAGGAAGATCAGGCTCCACACGCCCACGACGGCGATGGCGGAGGCCTCGAGCGCGATGTCGAAGGCCTTGCCGGGAACCAGAGCGTTGAGCACGGCGCCCGCCACGTAGAACAGCGACGTGACCAGGATGCCGGTCGCGGGCACACCCGACTTGCTCATGTTCATGAACATCTTCGGCGCCTCGCGGCTCGCGGCGAGGCTGCGCAGCATGCGGCCCGTGGTGTACAGGCCGGCGTTGAGCGAGCTCATCGCGGCCACGATGAGCACCGCGTTGATCAGGTCCGCCATCCAGCCGACGCCGAGGCGTTCGAACACCGTCACGAACGGGGACTCGTAGTTGCCCTGGTTGTCCGTGATGCCGTACTGGCTGGTGGGCAGGATGCACACGAGGAGGAAGATCGAGCCGCAGTAGAACACGCCGATCCGCAGGATGACCGAGTTGACGGCCTTCGGCACCTCGCGCTGCGGATTCTGCATCTCGCCGGCGGCGATGCCGACCATCTCGATGGCAGCGTAGGCGAACACGACGCCCGACATCACGACGATGGGCGCGATCCACCCGAACGTCTCGCTGTGCGGCCAGAACCCGCCCGGGTTGTTCCACAGGTTCGAGATGCCCGCCTGGTGATCGGGCTGCGCGGCGAGCCCGCGTGCAGGGTCGGCGTCCTTGCCGTGAATGGTGACCTGGCCGACCACGAGGACGATTCCCACGACGAGGAAGACCACGATCGCGGCCACCTTGAGGACGGAGGCCCAGAACTCGAACTCGCCGAATGCTCGCGCCGAAAGCAGGTTGATCACCAGCACGATGGCCAGCGCGACGATCACGGACACCCAGTTGGGGGCGTCGAGCCATTTGCGCACGTACTTGGCCACCGCGGAGAGTTCCGCGACGCCGGTGAGGGCCCAGAAGATCCAGTACAGCCAGCCGGCGGCGTAGGCCGCGGCCTCGCCGAAGAACTCGCGGGCGTAGGAGACGAAGGCGCCCGAGCTCTGGCGGTACAGCACCAGCTCGCCCAGGGCGCGCATGAGGAAGAACGCGATCACGCCGACGAAGGCGTAACTGAACAACAGGGCGGGGCCCGTGCTGTTGAGGCGGCTTGCGGAGCCCAGGAAGAGGCCCGTGCCGATGGCGCCGCCGATGGCGATCATCTGCACGTGTCGCCGACCGAGCGTCTGCTTGTAGCCCTCCTGCTCGGCCGCGAACTTATCGACGGATTGCGTCATGGATGAGTCTTTCTCCTCAACGTGTGAACGGCGCATGAGGTTGTGCGCCGAATGGGAATGTAGACCTCGCAACGGTTCCGCGGACGTATTACCGACAGATGACTTACGGATGTCCAACCGGTTCGGGGTGTAAACATAGGGGAATGACCGACTTCTCGGACCTCGGGGAGCTGTTCGCCTTCCTCTCCGGGCACGCTCCGTTCGACGGCCTACCCGACGACGTTCGTGCACGTCTGGCGGCTGAATCGTCGGTGAGTGAGTTCACCGAGGGCGCAACCGTTCTGGACGGTTTGTCCGCTTCGTCCGATCATGCCTTCGTGGTGCTGTCCGGCCGCGTCGGGGTGTGGAACTTCCCGGCGCCGAGCCCGGTGGAGATCGGCGACGTGGACGAGGTGGTCGGGCCGGGCGGTGTGTTCGGCTACGTCGCGGTCCTGGTGGGCGCGCGAACCGCGGGCCCCCGCGCCGTCGCTCTCTCGGACGTCACCCTGCTGCGCCTGCCCGCCTGGGCGGTGGGCGACGTGTTCTCCACCCCGGCCGGCGCCGCGTTCCTCGCGACCGAACTCGCCCGTCCGACCACGTCCGTCTCGGCCGAGGAGGTCCGCGAGCGGACGGCGGGCGAGATCGTCCGGCGCGCACCGGTGATCTGCCCGCCCACCGTCACCGTGCAGGAGGCGGCGACCGCGATGACCGAGGCGAAGTCCGGGTACATCGTGGTCGAGAACGCCGCGCGGGAACCGCTCGGCATCGTCACCGATCACGACCTGCGTGCGCGGGTGATCTCCGTGGGCCGGCCGGTCACCGATCCGGTGACCGCCGTGATGACGGCGCCGCTCGCCGCAGTCCCCGAGACCGCGCTCTCCTCGGACGTGCTGATCGAGATGCTCGACCGCAAGCTGCACTACATGGCGGTCCTCGACGCGCAGGCGGCCGTGCGGGGAGTGGTCCAGGACGTCGACTTCCTCACCGTGCCCACCACATCGACCTTCGCGCTGCAGCGCCGGATCGAGCGGGCGGGGGCCGATGAGCTGCCCGAGATCGGCGCCACGATCCGGGAGATCTTCCCCGTGCTGCACGGGCAGGACGCGTCCGTGCGGCACATCTCGGGCGTCGCCGCCGTGGCCATCGAGGCGATGGTGCGCCGCTGCATCGAACTGGAGTTGCCCGTGCACCCGGAACTGGGGGAGGGCGCTTTCACCTGGCTCTCGCTCGGCAGCGTCTCCCGGCGCGAGGTGGTGCCCAGTTCGGACGTGGACAGCGCGATCATCCTCGCGGACGTGCCGGGCGCGTCCGCGGAGGCGATCGAGTCCCGACGGTCCGCCGCCCTCGCCCTCGCCGCGGCGGTGCACGCCCGGCTCGAGGAGTGCGGCATTCCGTCCGACACCAACGGCGCGACGGCGGCGCGACCGCGCTTCTGCCGCACCGAATCGGAGTGGCTGTACGCCGCCTCCGAGTGGATCGATGCGCCGCTGTCCAACAACGCGATGATGATGGCCTCGCTGCTGGTCGACGGCCGCCCCGTGTGGGGCGATCTGACGCTGCAGCCGGTGGCCGGTGTCTACCAACACCTCTCGGAACATCCCCGTGCCTTCATCCTGTTGCTGCGCGAGGCCCTCACCGCGAAGGCCCGGCTGCGATCCGTGCGTGACGTGATCTCGTTGCGCGGCGGCACCTTCGACATCAAGGCGCAGGCCCTGGTGCCGGTGGTGAACATCGCGCGGTGGGCGGCGCTGAGCCGCGGCTCCAC
This sequence comes from Tsukamurella paurometabola, assembly GCA_040391845.1. Taxonomy (GTDB): domain Bacteria; phylum Actinomycetota; class Actinomycetes; order Mycobacteriales; family Mycobacteriaceae; genus Tsukamurella; species Tsukamurella paurometabola_B. The sequence goes on from JBEBXD010000060.1 coordinate 27,893, forward strand.
CAAGCTGCAGACCCGCAACCGGCTCGCGGCGGGCGCCGATTCCCCCGTGCTGCCGGATGATTCGGCGGAGGTGCTGCGCGAGGTGTTCTCCATCCTCGAACGTATCCGGATGGAGCACCAGGTGGAGCAGATGGCGGCGGGCACCGCGCCGGGGGACGTGCTCTCCATCCGCCGGCTGCCTCCGCGGGGTCGCGGCCCACCCGCGCCGGGGGGGGGGGGGGTGGGCGCGGGGGCGGGGGGGCGGGGGCGACGGGGGCACGGCCGA
>JBEBXD010000061.1:0-28039 GCA_040391845.1 Tsukamurella paurometabola
GGCCGCCGAAGCGGCGCTGATCGATCTTGCCCTCGGGCGTGCGGTTGAACGGCAGGCCCATCTTCTCCAGGTCGAGCACCGCGTCGATGGCCTCCTTGGCCATGATCTCGGCGGCGTCCTGGTCGACGATGTAGTCGCCGCCCTTGACCGTGTCGAAGGTGTGCCACTCCCAGTTGTCCTCCTCGACGTTGGCCAGGGAGGCGCACATGCCGCCCTGCGCCGCGCCGGTGTGGGAGCGGGTGGGGTAGAGCTTGGTGAGCACCGCGGTGCGGGCGCGGGGCCCGGCCTCGATGGCCGCGCGCATACCGGCGCCGCCGGCGCCGATGATCACCACGTCGTAACGATGTTCCTGCATGATGCGGGTCAGTCCTTCCTGGCCGTTACTGGGCGGTGGGCACGGAGGCCGGTTCGAACGAGAGGAGCGCGTACGAGCCGAGGCCGACCACGAGGATCATCGACAGCACGAGCAGGGTCTTGAGCCAGAACCGCGTGCGGTCCTTGCGGGCGTAGTCGTCGATGATCACGCGCAGGCCGTTGCCGCCGTGCAGCTGCGCGAGCCAGAGCATCGTGATGTCCCAGATCTGCCAGAAGGGCTCCTTCCAGCGGGCCGCGACGAACGCGGAGTCGATCCGGTGCACGCCCTGGCTGTCCCACGCCAGCATGATGAAGACGTGCCCGAACACGAGGACCAGGAGGGCGATGCCGGAGAACCGCATGAACATCCACGCGTACTTCTCGAAGTTGCCCGCGGCGGGCCGGTGCGGCGCGCGGGGGTTGTCGAGCGAGGCGGGACGGTCGTACTGCTTGAGCAGCGTCTTGGCCAGTTTGGGTTCGTTCGCGGTGGTCATCTTCTTCGTCCCCCTCAGCCTGCGTGCGAGATCATGATGTAGAGCAGGCGCGCGGCCATCCCGGCGCCGGTGATGACGAAGACCGCCCACACGACGATCGACATCACCTTCTGGTACTGCACGCCCTTGCTCCAGAAGTCCACGAGGATCACGCGGACGCCGTTGAGGGCGTGGAACAGGATGGCCATGACGAGGCCGATCTCCAGCAGGCCGATGAGCGGCGTCTTGTAGGTCTCGAGGACCTCGTCGTAGGCACCGGGGTTGATGCGGATGACCGCGGTGTCGAGGACGTGCACGAACAGGAAGAAGAAGATGGTGACGCCGCTGATGCGGTGCAGCACCCAGTTCAACATGCCCGGATCGCCCTTGTAGAGGGAGACGCGGCGCGGCTCCTCGGCGGCCGCCACCTCGGTACTACTGCTCATCGAGTCCTGCCTTCGACATCGTTTCTCGGATACGCCCGGACATCGGTCGGCGGAAGGGCGCCCGGCCCTCGCGTCGGCGTCGATCGCGACGTATACCTGAACCCACGCCTTGACCTTAAACCCACAGGAATGTGGAATCGAAACCACGGTGCCGATCCGTTGCGGCCGAACGCTTTTAGTTAGGTTTGCCTGACCGTAATTGATCGGGAATCAACAGGCTCCGGAAGGGAGTGATCGCCAGTGCCGGACATCGACTGGGAGACATTGCGGCGCAGGGCCGTCGAGGCCATGGGGCACGCCTACGCCCCCTATTCGCACTACCCCGTGGGGGCGGCCGCGGTCACCCACGACGGACGCATCGTGTCCGGCTGCAATGTGGAGAATGTCTCATACGGGCTGACCCTCTGCGCGGAATGCGGACTCGTGGGCGCGCTGCATTCCACCGGCGGCGGGCGGCTGCGGGCATTCTCGTGCGCCAACGCCAACGGCGACGTCCTGATGCCCTGCGGCCGGTGCCGACAACTGTTGTACGAGCACGGCGGCGGCGACCTGCTGATCGACCACCGCGACGGCCCGGTCCCGCTGAGCCGGCTCCTGCCCGACGCCTTCGGGCCCGACGACATGGAAGAGGTAGCACGATGAGCTCGACCCCACAGGAAGTGTTCGACGCCGTTTCCGTCATCGCCGCCAAGCGCGACGGCAAGGCGCTCACCGACGGCCAGATCGACTGGGTGATCGACGGGTTCACCTCCGGCGAGGTCGCCGACTACCAGATGTCCGCGCTGGCGATGGCGATCTTCCTCAACGGGATGGACCGCCGCGAGATCGCCCGCTGGACCGCGGCGATGATCGGCACCGGCGAGCGGATGGACTTCTCCGGGCTGCGCCGCGACGGCCGCCCGCTGCCGACCACCGACAAGCACTCCACCGGCGGCGTCGGCGACAAGATCACCCTGCCGCTGACGCCGCTCGTCGCGTCCTACGGCGTGGCGGTGCCGCAGCTCTCCGGGCGCGGCCTCGGCCACACCGGCGGCACCCTGGACAAGTTGGAGGCGATCCCCGGGTGGCGGGCGGACCTCGGCAACGAGGAGATGTTCGATCAGCTGGAGAAGGTGGGCGGCGTGATCTGCGCCGCGGGATCCGGTCTGGCACCGGCCGATAAGAAGCTCTACGCGCTGCGCGACGTGACCAGCACGGTCGAGGCGGTCCCGCTGATCGCGAGTTCCATCATGAGCAAGAAGATCGCGGAGGGCACCGCCTCCCTGGTGCTCGACGTGAAGGTGGGCAAGGGCGCGTTCATGAAGACGCCGGAGCAGGCCCGCGAGCTCGCGGAGACGATGGTCGCGCTGGGGCACGACTCCGGCGTGAACACCGTCGCCCTGCTGACCGACATGTCCACCCCGCTCGGCCGCAGCGCCGGCAACGCCCTCGAGGTCGCCGAATCCCTCGAGGTCCTGGCGGGCGGCGGACCGCCTGACGTGGTGGAGCTGACCCTCGCCCTCGCGACGGAGATGCTCGCCCTCGCCGGGGTCGACGCGGACCCGGCCGAGCACCTCGCGAACGGCCGCGCGATGGACAGCTGGCGCGCGATGATCGCGGCCCAGGGCGGCGACCCGGACGCGCCGCTGCCGGTGGCGGCGCACACCCGCACCGTCGCCGCTCCGGCGTCCGGGGTCCTCGCCGAGCTCGACGCGATGGGCGTCGGGGTGGCGGCCTGGCGGCTCGGCGCGGGCCGCGAACGGCAGGGCGAGCCCGTGCAGGCGGGCGCCGGCGTCACCTGGCACGCGGGCGTCGGCGACACCGTCACGGAGGGGGAGCCGCTGTTCACCCTGCACACCGACACCCCGGAGAAGTTCGACGGTGCGCTGGCCGCGCTCGACGGCGCGGCGGTCATCGCCGAATCCGCGCCGCCCCGTGGCCCGCTCGTGCTGGGCCGGGTGACCGTCTAGGGATTCATCACGCGGACGGGGGTGCCGGCGAGGTAGGCGCGCACGTCCTCGGCGGCGTCCGCGTAGAAGGCGCGGTACTGCTGCTCGGTGACGTAGCCGATGTGCCCGGTGAGGACGGAGCTCGGCAGGTCCCGGATCGGGTCGCCCGCGGGCAGCGGCTCGGTGTCGAACACGTCGAGGGCGAGCCGGATCTCGCCGCGCCGGGCGGCGTCCGCCGCGGCCGGCGTGTCGAGGACGCCCGCGCGAGAGGTGTTGACCAGCAGGGCGCCCGGCTTCATCCGGGCGATGTCCGCAGCGCCCACGAGCCCGCGCGAGCGGTCCGAGAGCACGTAGTGGATCGTCACGACGTCCGCGCGCCCGAACAGCTCCTCCTTGCTCACCGCGGCGACGCCGGCCTCGGCCGCGCGGTCGGGGTCGAGGTTGGACGACCAGGCGATCACCTCCATGCCGAACGCCGCGCCCACCCGGGCCACCCGGCGCCCGAGGTTGCCCAGGCCGACGAGGCCGAGCACCGCGCCGTCGAGCTCGGTCCCCACGGTGCTCTGCCACCGCCCGGCGCGTACGTTCGCGTCCTCGGCCGGCACGTGCCGCAGCGCCGCGAGGATGAGGGCCCACGTGTGCTCGGCGGCCGCGGCGGGGCGGTACCCGGTGTGGCACACTGTGATCCCCAGCTCCGAGGCCGCGGCCAGGTCGATCGCCGCGTTGCGGCGCCCCGTCGATACGAGGAGCTTCAGGCCGGGAAGGGAGCGCAGCACCTCCGCCGGGAAGCGGGTGCGTTCTCGCATCGCGACCACACCGTCGAACCCGGCCAGCTGCGCGGCCACGTCGGTGAGCGGTTCGGTGAACACGGTCACGTCGAGCCCGGAGAAGTCGCCGAACCGGCGGGAGACGTCCTGGTAGTCGTCGAGGATGGCGATGCGCATCCACCCACGCTAGACGCTCGGGGGTAGTGCGGGCACCACCTCGGATACTCCCGCTCGCACCAGCGACTCGCCGCCGCCGCGCCCCTACCGTCTACGGCATGATCGATTTCGTGACCCCGTCCCCGGCGCTGCGGGAACCCGCGCGCGGCTCGCTCGACGCGCCGCTCCGCGAGCCCCTGCGCTTCCTCACCACCTCCGCGCCGTGGCGCGGCCTGGCCTACTTCGCCGTCTCGATGCTGGCCGGATGGATCGTGTTCCTGCTCTACGCGGTCGTCGTGCTCCTGCCGTTCGCGCCCGCATGGTCGTACGCGCTGGCCAAGCTGGAGCGGCTGCGCGTCACCTGGCTCGGCGTGCCCGCGATCGGCGACCCGCACCCGCCCGTCGCCGGGGACCTCTCCACCCGCGCGGGCGCCCGGCTCGGCGAGCGGGCCACCTGGCGCGAGGTCGCGTACTCGCTGCTGCTCGGCGTGCTCACCCCGGTCCTGTTCGTCGGCGCGTCGATCGGCTGGGTCCTCGGCCTGGGCCTGCTGGTGGGGCCCTTCGTCGCGGACGATGTGAACGTGCTGGGCGCGCGGGTCGAAGGAGTGGTGAGCCAGGCGTTCTGGGGCGCGGTCGGTGCGGTCCTCTGCGCGGTGGGCCTGTACATCACCTACGCGGTCTCGGCGGCGCAGGCGGCCGTCGCGCGCCTGCTGCTCGGCCCCACCGAGGAGGAACTGCGCCGCCGCGTGACAACCCTCGAGACCTCACGCGGTGTTCTGGTGGACTCGTTCGAGGGCGAGCGCCGGCGCATCGAGCGCAACCTGCACGACGGGCCCCAGCAGGACCTGGCGAGCCTGTCCCTGCAACTCGGCGAACTGCAGCAGAGCCTGCCGGACACCGCGGACGAGGCCCTGCGCGGGCAGGTCGCCGCCGCGCAGGCCCGGCTCGAGCGCGCGATGGCGGGCCTGCGGGACACGGTGCGCGGCGTGCACCCGCAGGTCCTCGACGATGCCGGGGTGGAGGCGGCCTGCGCGGAGCTCGGCGGCGCCGTCCGGGTGGACGTGACTGCAGGCGAGGGCTGGACCCGCGGCCGCCGGCTGCCCGCCGAGGTCGAGCAGGCGATGTACTACACGGCCAGCGAGGCGGTGACCAACGCGATCAAGCACGGCGGCGCGAGCACGGTGCGGATCACGTTCTCCGCAGGGCCGCTGGGGGTCTCGATGACCGTGATGGACGACGGGACCGGCGGCGCCGACCCCGCGGAGGGCACCGGTCTCGCCGGGCTGATCGAGCGGGCCGAGTCGATCGGTGCCACGCTGACGGTGCTCAGCCCTCCGGGCGGGCCCACCACCCTCTACTGGGCGGCGGCGGTGTCGTAGTCTGCGAGCGATGCGGATCGTGGTGGCGGAGGACTCCGTCCTGCTGGCGGAGGGCCTGCAGCGGATCGTCGAACGGGCCGGCCACGAGGTGGTCGGCCTGCTCGGCGATGCCGATGCGCTCCGAGCCACCGACCCGGGCGCCGTCGACCTGGTGCTGACCGATGTGCGGATGCCGCCCGGGCACGGGGACGACGGCCTGCGCGCCGCGCTCGAGCTGCGCGCCGCCCGGCCGGGACTGCCGGTGCTCGTGCTCTCCCAGTACGTCGCGGCCGCGTACGCGCGGCGCCTCCTGGACTCCGGTGGCGGCGTCGGCTACCTGCTCAAGGAGCGGGTGGGGCGCGTGGACGACTTCCTGCGCGCCCTCGACACCGTGGAGAGCGGGGGAGTGGTGGTGGACCCCGAGGTGGTGTCCAGGATGTTCACCCCGACGGTGCTCGACCGGCTCACGCCCCGCGAGGGCGAGGTCCTCGCACTCATGGCGGAGGGGCGGAGCAATTCCGATATCGCTGCGGCGCTGGTGGTCTCGGACGCCGCCGTCGCCAAGCACGTGGCCAACATCTTCGCCAAGCTGGACCTCCCGCCCGAGGAGGGCAACCGTCGGGTCCGCGCGATCCTGACCTATCTCACGGAGCGCTGACCTCACCCGGGTGTTACGCGCGGGTAGCCGGTAGCGTTGCCCTATGGCGAATCCCGTTGGACCCACTCCCATCGACCCGGCCTCCCTCCGGCGCGCCCCCAAGGTGCTGCTGCACGATCACCTGGACGGCGGGCTGCGGCCGGCCACCGTCCTCGACCTGGCGGAGCGGACCGGTTACACGGGCCTGCCGGCCACCACCGAGCCCGAGCTGGCAGCGTGGTTCCGGGACGCGGCCGATTCTGGATCGCTGGTGAAGTACCTCGAGACCTTCGATCACACGGTGGGGGTCATGCAGACGCCCGAGGCGCTGGCCCGGGTCGCGCAGGAGTGCGCTAAGGATCTGGCGGACGACGGCGTGGTGTACGCGGAGGTGCGGTTCGCACCCGAGCAGCACCTCCAGGGCGGGCTCACGCTCGACGAGGTGATGGAGGCGGTGCTCGCAGGGTTCGCCTCGGGGGAGTCCGCGGCGCGGACCGCGGGCCGCCCGATCGTGGTGCGCTGCCTGGTGACCGCGATGCGGCACGCCGCCCGCTCCCGGGAGATCGCCGAGCTCGCGGTGCGCTGGCGCGACCGCGGCGCCGTGGGCTTCGACATCGCCGGCGCCGAGGCGGGGTTCCCCCCGAGTCGCCACCTGGACGCCTTCGAATACATGCGGGATCACAGCGCGCCGTTCACCATTCACGCCGGCGAGGCCTTCGGGCTGCCGTCCATCCACGAGGCCCTCGCCTTCTGCGGCTGCGACCGGCTGGGCCACGGCGTGCGCATCGTGGACGACATCAGTGGGGTGGAACCCGGTTCGACCGACTTCTCCGGCGCGGTCCTCGGACGGGTCGCCGCACGGGTCCGGGACGCGCGCATCCCGCTCGAGATGTGCCCCAGCTCCAACATCCAGACCGGCGCGGTGGCGTCCATGCAGGAGCACCCGTTCAACCTGTTGGCGCAGTTGCGTTTCCGCGTCACCGTGAACACCGACAACCGCCTGATGAGCGACACCACGATGAGCGCGGAGATGCTCAAGCTGGTCGAGACCTTCGGCTACGGCTGGGCCGACCTGCAGCGGTTCACGATCAACGCCATGAAGTCGGCGTTCCTGCCGTTCGACGAGCGGCTGGCCATCATCGACGACGTGATCAAGCCCGGCTACGCCGTGCTCATCGGCTGACCGCCGGCGCTACTTGACGGTGAGCCGGTCCTCGAAGTCGTGCTCGAGGGCCCGCCACGCCTCCGCCTCGTTGTCGAACGGGCCGGACGGCGCCAGGCGGCGGGGCTGCGGATCGAGCGCGTAGGAGACGAAGAAGCCCAGCGGTGTGGTGGGCCGCAGCGCCTCCCGCACCGAGGAGTCGTCCGCGAAGTCCGCCGAGTCGAGCAGCAGCTCCACGGCCAGGTCCAGCTGGTCGCGGTCGATGCGGCGCGGGCCGTCGGCGATGTCCTCCCCGATGCCGGGCAGCACGTACACGTTTTCGTCGTAGACCTCCACGTCGAGCGAACCGTCGGTGGCGGCCACCCGCACCTCGTCGAAGGTGGAGACCGTCGAGAGATCGGTGTCGTCGTCGTCCGCGAGGTACCGGGCCAGTGCGCCCTCGGAGTCGAAGACGTAGATCTTGCCCTTGCGGCCCAGGAAGACCGGGGTGTCGTCCAGGTAGCAGCGCAGCGTGTAGTACTCGCCGGTGGAGGTGATGATCTTGATCGGGTCGATGCCCACCTGTCCCCAGAAGGAGTCGTCCTCCTCGTACTCCTCCGCATCGTCCGCATCGTCCGTGTCGTCGCCGGCGGTGGCGGTCTCGTCGGCGTCGTCCTCGGCGTCCGCATCGAGGTCGTCGTCCAGATCGTCGTCCAGGTCGGTGTCGAGGTCGTCGTCCTCCGCGTCGGCGGCGAGGGCCGCGGCCCGCTCCGCCGCCGCGGCGAGTTCCTCCTCCGCCGTGGTGGCGGCTGCGCCGGCGACCTTCGGGCTGCTGACGACGCCCTCGATCGCGTCGATCACGTCGTCCCACTTGCGGCCGATGATCTGGCCCACCTTGTGCCACATCTCCGCGCCCTCGCGGCCCTCGAAGTTGCGGGTGCCGATGCGCACGGTGCCGAGGACCGGGTTGCCGTTGAAGAACTTGGTGACGTCGATCAGCTCGCACACCTCGCCGATCAGGCCGACGATCTCCAGGGTGTCCTCGAGTTCCGCGATCACCTCGGGGGTGGGGTCCTCGGCGGCCAGCTCGGGCACCGAGATCAGGTCGAAGCGGCGGTCGTCCCGCGGGATGAAGGCCTCCGCGGGAAGGGTGGTCAGCGCCTCCCACGCGGGGTGGTCGTCGAGGTCGTTCGCCTTGCCGCTGCGGACGAAGGCGACCAGCTCGGCGACCGAGCCGAAGCCGTACAGATCCTCGTCGAGGCCCAGGAAGGCCTCCCATTCGTCCTCACCGTCACGCCACCGCGGTGCCCACAGTGTGTACACCGGGCCGTCGGTGAGGCCGAGCTCGATCGGGACGATGTCAGACGCCATGGCGCCCAGCGTAGTGCACTGTGCCGATTCCTCGTCGGCCAGAGGATCGGAGTGCTTCCGGAGGTTCTTCGTCGCCCTCGGATCGAGGATCTTCGCCGTTGAGTCGCGCGGCAGCGGCGACGAACGGCGCGGTACTGAGTCGCAGCGTCGTGGAGATCATCGCTACGCCGTCGGGCGGAAGAAGCCGTGGAACTGCTGGCCGATGTTGTCGGTGCGGATCGACGAGAGCTGGACCGGATCGCCCGCCTCGATCATCATGCCGCCGCCCACCACCATGGCGACGTGCCCGCTCCACACGGCGAGGTCGCCGGGCCGCAGATCCGACGAGCTGACGGACGCGCCCACGGCCTGCTGATCGGCCACCCGCGGCAGCTCGATCCCCGCCTGCCGGTACGCCCACTGGGTGAGGCCGCTGCAGTCCAGGCCGACGCCCGCCGTCGTCCCGCCCCATTGATAGGCCACGCCCAACTGGGTCAGCGCCGCCTGCACGGCCGCGGCGGCCTTCGCGTTCGGGGCCTTGACCACCGTGCCGTCGGGGAGGCGAACGTCGTACCCGCCCTTGCCGTCGGCGGTCACCGTCACCGCCGTCCGGCGGGTGGCCGACACCGTCCGCGCCCCCGAGCCTCGCCCGGAACCGCGCCCGGAACCGCGGCCGGAACCGCTCCCCGAGCCGGAGCCGCCGCGCCCCGTCAACGCCGACGTCAGCGCGCTCACCGGCGAACCGGACCCCGCGCCCCCGGACGCGCCACCCGATCCGCCCGGGGAACCGGCGCCGGAGGGGGAGGCCGCCGTGGGGGTCGCCGACGCAGTGGTGGACGCCGGCGTGGTGGCGGCGCCGCCGTCGACGGGGCGCGGCGCCGTCGGGGTGGACGACGCGAGCTCGGTGACCTTCCCGGACTCGCCGTCGAGTTCCTCACGGACGGAGCGCAGCACGTCGAGGGCCTGCTGCAGGTGCTCGGCGGCCAGGGTGAGCACGGCGATCAGGCCTGCGGGATCGAGCAGCGTCGGGTTCGCGGCCTCCGCCCCGGCGACGAAGGAATCGAGAACGGACCGCAGCCGCGTGCGTCCCGCGCCGACGACCGCGGCGGCGGACGCCACGGACTCGCGGATCGCGCCCGTGTGCCGCGACAGCGCCGCGGCGGTGGTGCCGCCGTCGCCGATCGAACGCTGCGCGGCCGTCGCGTCGATCCCCGTCCACTCCCGGCCGAGGGCCGCCGTGGTCGAATCGGTCTGCGCGCCCACCCGCGCCAGCTCCCCCTCCACCGCCCGGATCGCGGCGTCGACGCCCGCGGCGGAGAGGTCGCCGGTGCCGAAGGCGTCGAGGAGGGCCCGCAGCGGCGCCGCCAGGGCGGTGACGATGCCGTTCACGGCGCACCCGCCGTGCCGAGCAGTGCGCCCGCGCCGCCGGTGTCCGTCGCGACCGCCGCCGCGACCGTGCGCGCCGCGCCCACCGACGCCGACGTGTAGAACGCGGCCAGGCGGGAGATCTCCGCGTCCGCGGCCGTCGCCGCGCCCAGCAACTCGGCCAGGTAGTCCCCGCCCACCACCCCGAACACCGGCGCCAGCGCGGCCGTGGAGACCGCGCCCGCCCCCGCCGCCGCGGTGGCGGCCGCGGCCAGCGACCCCAGCTCCCCACCCGCCGCGGTCACCGCGCCCATCGTCATCACGAACGGTTCCATCGCACAACCCCCTCATTGATTGGACGCCTCAGCGGCCCGCGCGGTTCCCGATACGCTTGCCGCATGCAGATCACCGTGGTCGACCACCCACTGGCCGCCGTCCGCCTGACCGCCCTGCGCAGCACCGGGACCGACAACGCGTCGTTCCGGGCGGCGCTCAAGGAACTCACCCAGATGCTGGTGTACGAGGCCATGCGGGGCGCGGCCGTCGCGGCCACCCGGGTGTGCACCCCGCTGGAGGAGACCGACGGTGCCGCGCTGGCCGCGCCGCCGCTCCTGGTGCCCGTGCTGCGGGCCGGCCTCGGCATGGTGGACCAGGCGCACGCGATGCTGCCGGAGTCGCAGGTGGGCTTCGTCGGGATGGGCCGCAACGAGCAGACCCACATCCCCGAGCCCTACTTCGAGTCGCTGCCCGCGGATCTCACCGACCGGCCGGTGTTCGTGCTGGACCCGATGCTCGCCACGGGTGGGTCGATGGTGCAGACGCTCGGCCTGCTCGCCCAGCGCGGCGCCACCGACGTCACCGCCGTGTGCGTGGTCGCCGCGCCCGAGGGCGTGGCCGCGCTCGGCGAGTGCGGGCACCCCGTGCGGCTGGTCACGGCCACCGTTGACCGGGGACTCGACGAGAACGCGTACATCGTGCCCGGCCTCGGCGATGCGGGCGACCGGCAGTTCGGGCCCCGCTGGACCTGATCGGCGCGGCTCAGTCGGACCAGAAGCCGGTCGCGGGTTCGGTGAATTCGCCTGAGACGGTGCTGAACACCAGCCCCGAGGGCGTGATGTTGATCGTCGCGTCCGGTGCCCGCGCCACCCATCCGGGGCCGGCGGGGAGCACACCGTCGACGCGGGTGCCCGAGCCGGTCTCGGTGCGCCACCCCGCGTAGTACAGCGCGCCGCCGTGCTCGCAGACCACGGCCTGCGAGACCGCGGTCTGCACCATCATCCGCGGCGCGTCCCCGTCCGCGCACCGCGCTGTGGTCCCGACGAAGCCCAGCCGATCGGTTCCCGGGATCGAGGGTGCGGGGGCCTCGCGGGAGCTCCCCGCCGGCCCGGCCGGCGCGCTCGGACCGGGACCGGGACCGGGACCGGGAGAGGCGGACGGCGCCGCCGCCGGTGCCCCGGGTGAGCGGCTCCCGCTGACGTACGCGGTGGCGCCCGCGGCGGCGGCGATCACGATGAGCACGCCGATCACCACCGAGATCGCGATGGTGCGGCGCCGCGCCGGATCCGACGGGTGCTGCGGTCGGGTCACCCCAGCGCCGCCCACTCCCGGACGGTGGCGCCCACGTCGGAGAGCCGCTGCCGGGCTCGGGCGAGTGCCTCGCCGGTCTCGTTCGGTGCGCTCACGGGCTCGATCACCTCCAGGTAGAACTTCGCCTTCGGCTCGGTTCCGGAGGGTCGCACGGTGACCCGGACGCCGTCGCCGCGGAACACCAGCGCGTCCGTCGCGGGGCGAGCCTTCAGCAGATCCTCACAATTCACCGGAGTGTTTGCAACTTCAACAGGCGGGTCGGTGCGGAGGGCGGCCATGGTCGCGGCGATCCGCGTGACGTCCTCCACCCGCAGGGCGTACTGGCCGGTGAGGTACACGCCGTGCTGGGCGTACAGCGCGTCCAGCGCGTCGGGCAGGCCGCGGCCCTCGGCCTTCAGCCGCGCCGCGTAGGCGGCGGCGATCACGGACGCGGAGATGCCGTCCTTGTCGCGCACCGTCGCCGGGTCGCAGCACAGGCCCAGCGCCTCCTCGTACGCGAACACCAGGGCAGCAGGAGCGGAGCCCGCGGAGCGACCATCAGTGGGGACTGCGCGGACCAGGTTCTTGAAACCGGTGAGCGTGCGCGCGTACCGGGCGCCGGCGGACTCCGCGATCGCGCCCAGCAGGTCGGCGCTCACGATCGTCGTGGCGACCAGCGGTTCGGGCGGCGCACCGTCGAGCGGCTCGGCCAGCAGGTGTGCGCCCAGCAGCGAGCCGGCCTCGTCGCCGGTGAGCATCCGCCAGCCGTCGGGGAACCGCGCGCCGAGGGCGCACCGGTCGGCGTCGGGGTCCAGGGCGACCGCCAGATCGGCGTCCACCCGCTCGGCTAGGGCCAGCAGCAGGTCGGCCGCGCCGGGCTCCTCGGGGTTGGGGAACGCCACCGTCGGGAACTCGCCGTCCGGGGCGAACTGCTGCTCCACCACGTGTACGTCGTTAAAACCGCTGCGCCGCAGGGCCTCCATGGCGACCTCGCCGCCGACGCCGTGCATCGGGGTCAGGGCGATCCGCAGCGGGTTCGGCGGCGGGGGGCGCAGCGTGGACACCCGGTCGAGGTAGGCGGCCACCACCTCGGTCGCGCGCGGGTCCGCCGGGACCGGCGCGCGGGGGACGGCGTTCGCGGCGGGCGCGGCGGCGATGAGCCGCTCGATCTCCGCGTCGGCGGGCGCCACCAGCTGGGCGCCGCCGTCGAGGTACACCTTGTAGCCGTTGTCCGCGGGCGGGTTGTGGGACGCGGTGATCTGCACGCCCGCCACCGCGCCGAGCGCGCGGGTCGCGAACGCCACCCACGGCGTCGGCCCGGGCTTCGGCAGGGCGACCACCGCGAAGCCCTGCGCCGCGAGCACCTCGGTGGCGGCGGCGAAGAAGGCCTCGCTACCGCGGCGGGCGTCGCGTCCCACCACCACGGTGCCGCCGCCCAGGCACTTGCCCCGCAGCCACTCGCCGAGCGCCCACGTCGCGCGGGTCACCACCGCCACGTTCATGCCCGACGGTCCGCCGCGCACCGGGCCCCGCAGGCCCGCGGTGCCGAACGTGAGCGGCGCCGCGAAACGCTCGGCCAGCGCCGCCTCGTCGAGCCCCTCGAGCTCGGCGCGGGTGACGGGGTCGGGATCGCCCTCGATCCACGCGCGGACCTCGGCGGCGCGCTCGGCGGCCATCTACATCGCCCCGATCACGTCGGCGAGCAGGCCGCCCATCCGCTCGGCCGCCGCGCGGCCGGCCTCGAGGACCTCCTCGTGGTTCAGCGGCTCGCCGGTGATGCCCGCGGCGAGGTTGGTCACCAGCGAGACGCCCAGCACCGCGGCGTCCTCCGCCCGCGCCGCGATGGTCTCGTGCACCGTCGACATGCCCACCAGGTCCGCGCCCAGCGTGCGGAGCATGCGGATCTCGGCGGGCGTCTCGTAGTGGGGGCCGGGCAGGCCGGCGTACACGCCCTCGTTCAGCGACGGATCCACCGTGCGCGCCAGCGCCCGCAGCTCCGGCGAGTACGCGTCCACGAGGTTCACGAACTGCGCGCCCACCAGCGGCGAGCGGGCGGTCAGGTTGAGGTGGTCGGAGATCAGCACGGGCTCTCCCACGTGCATGCCCTCGCGCAGCCCGCCCGCGGCGTTGGTGAGGATCACCGTCCGCGCGCCGGCCGCGCACGCGGTCCGCACCGGGTGCACCACCCGGGAGAGGTCGTGCCCCTCGTAGGCGTGGGTGCGGCCGAGCAGCACCAGCACCCGCTTCCCGCCGATGGCCACGGCGATCGCCGTGCCCTTGTGGCCCGCGGCGCTGGGCGGAGCGAAGTGCGGCAGCTCGGCCATCGGGACGGAGCCGACGGTGTCGCCGCGCGCGGCGAGCGCCTCCGCCGCGGGGGCCCAGCCGGAGCCGAGGACCACGGCGACGTCGAAGCGTTCGCCCCCGGTGGCCGCGATGAGCGCCTCGGCGGCCTCCCGGGCCGCCGCGGGGGGATCGTCGATGCCGGGGGAGTGATTGCCACCTGGATCTCGCGCCATGGGTCCCGATGCTAGCGGCTATCGTGATCGCCATGTCTTACGTGACGCGGACCGACGACGTCTTCACGCTGTACCTGGGGGACGAGGGTGCGGAGTTGTCGGAGACCAACCCGGAGAACCGGTTCTCGCCGGACTGGATCGACGCCGTGCACGCCCGGCTCGACGAGATCGAGGCCGCCGCCCGCGGCCCGGAGGGATCGGCCCCCGCGGCGCTCGTGGTGACCGCCACGGGCAAGTTCTTCTCCAACGGCCTGGACGTGATGTACGTGCTGGCCAACATCGGCGAGCTGCCCGCCTACCTGGACCGCGCGCACACCGTGTTCACCCGCCTGCTCACGTTCCCGATGACCACGGTGGCGGCCGTGAACGGGCACGCCTTCGGCGCCGGCGCCATGCTGGCGCTCTCCTGCGACTTCGCGGTGATGCGCGACGACCGCGGCTTCTTCTGCCTGCCCGAGGTGAGCCTGAAGAGGGGCTTCACCGCCGGCATCGCCGCCCTGCTGCGCTCGCGGCTGCCCTACCAGACCGCGCTCGAGGCGATGACCACCGGACGCCGCTACGGCGGCGGCGAGGCCGTGGCCGCGGGCATCGCCCAGGCCACCGCGTCGGAGGCGGAGCTGCTGCCCGCCGCGATCGCCCGCGCCGCCGCGAACGCGGCCGCCGACGGCCCGACCCTGAACAAGATCAAGAACGACCTCCACGCCCCGCTGCTCGCGGCGCTGGCGGTGAAGACCCCGGCCGACGTCAAGTTCGGCTGAGGCGACCGCACCGGTGTCCGTCACCTCCGTGCTGGACCGGCTGACCGCCACCGTCGACCGGCTGCACCCGGACCTGATCGCGCTGAGTCATGCCGTGCACGCGCGGCCGGAGCTCGCCTTCGCCGAGCATCACGCCTCCGCCGCCGTCGCGGACGCGTTGGCGGGCAACGGTTTCGCGGTGGAGCGGGGGATCGCCGGCCTGGACACCGCGTTCGTGGCCCGGGCGGGGAGCGGCCCGCTGCGGGTGGCGGTGTTCGCCGAGTACGACGCGCTGCCCGGCATCGGGCACGCGTGCGGGCACAACATCATCGCCGCCGCGGCCGTCGGGGCGGGGACCGCGCTCGCGGGGGTCGCCGACGACCTCGGGCTCACCGTCGAGGTGTACGGCACCCCGGCCGAGGAGAGCGGGGGCGGCAAGATCGTCCTCCTGCAGCACGGGGTGTTCGACGGTGTCGCCTGCGCGGGGATGGTGCACCCGGCGCCGTTCGACGTGGTGCGGACGCGGACGCTGGCGCTGGCCGATCTGGCGGTGCGGTACACGGGGCAGGAGGCCCACGCCTCCGCGGCGCCGTGGGCCGGGCGGAACGCCGGCGACGCCGCCACCGTCGCGCAGGTCGCGCTCGGCCTGCTCCGCCAGCACCTCGAACCGGGGCAGCAGCTGCACGGCATCGTCAGCGACGGCGGCAGCGCGCCGAACGTGGTCCCCGCCTCGGCGGAACTGCTGTACTACCTGCGCGCGGACGACGCGGACTCGCTGGCCCGGCTGACGGCGCGGGCGGGGGACTGCTTCGCCGCGGGCGCACTCGCGGCGGGCTGCGGGCACGTCGTGGAGGAGCTCTCGCCCGCCTACACGGAGCTGCGCAGCGACCCCGCACTCGCGGCCGCGTACCGTGCCGCGGCCCGGGCGATCGGCCGTTCCCCGGTGCCGGAGGAGTTCGAGCGGTCGATACCTCTGGGGAGTACCGACATGGGCAATGTGAGCCACGCGGTACCGTCGATCCATCCGTTGATCGGCCTGGAGACCGACGGGGCCGTGACCCATCAGAGCGAGTTCACGGCCGCCGCCGCGAGCCCGTCCGCCGATCGGGCCGTGCGCGACGGTGCGCTGGCCCTGGCGGCGGCCTTCGCCGCGGTAGCGGAGGACGAGGACGAGCGCGCGCGGCTCCTGGCCGGGGCGGCGCGCCGCGGGAGTGATGGAGGATGACGGTGACTGGCACGGCGAGCGGTACGGCGAGCGGCACGGCGGGCGAGGGTCTGTCGCGGGCCGCGTACGTCGACCAGTGGCTGCGGCGCAAGGGCGACTGGCTCCGCGCGTTCCGTCGTGACCTGCACGCCCACCCCGAGCTCTCCTGGCGGGAGCAGCGCACCACGACCGCCGTGTTCGACGCCCTCGCCGGCGCGGGCCTCGAGCCGCGCAGGCTCTCCACCACCGGCCTGGTGTGCGATCTCGGGCCGTCGTCCGGGCCGCGGATCGCGCTGCGCGCCGATATGGACGCGCTGCCGATCCACGAGGCCACCGGGCTGGACTTCCAGTCGACGAACGACGGGGTCTCGCACGCCTGCGGCCACGACGCGCACACGTCGATCCTGCTCGGCGTCGGCCTGGTCCTGGCCGAACTCGATCGGGCGGGCCGGCTGCCGGTGGGCGTGCGGCTGGTGTTCCAGCCCGCCGAGGAGGTCATGCCGGGCGGCGCGCTCTCCGCGGTCCGCGATCGGGTGATGGACGGGGTCTCCCGGATCTACGCGCTGCACTGCGACCCCCGGATCGAGGTGGGCAGGATCGGGGTGCGCTCCGGTGCGATCACCTCCGCCGCCGATCACGTCGAGGTGATCCTGCACTCGCCCGGCGGGCACACCTCGCGCCCGCACCTGACCAGCGACCTGATCTACGCCATGGGCACCGTGATCACCGGGCTGCCCGGCGTGCTGTCACGGCGGGTGGACCCGCGGTCCGGCACGATCATGGTGTGGGGCGCCGCGAACGCCGGGTCGGCCCCGAACGCGATCCCGCAGATCGGCGCCCTGCACGGCACGGTGCGCACCGGTGAGCACCAGATCTGGGAGTCGCTCGAGCCCCTGGTGAAGGAGATCATCGCGGAGCTGCTGGCGCCGCTGCGGGTCAAGCACGAGGTGAACTACACCCGCGGTGTGCCGCCGGTCATCAACGACCACGTGGCCGCGACCCGTCTCGCGGACGCCGCCCGCGCCGTCTCTCCCGACGGCGTGGTCGACACCCCGCAGTCCGGCGGCGGCGAGGACTTCTCCTGGTACCTGGAGGAGGCGCCCGGCGCGATGGCCCGCCTCGGCGTGTGGTCCGGCGAGGGCCGACAGTACGACCTGCACCAGCCCGACTTCACCCTCGACGAGCGTGCCCTGGAGATGGGCGTGAAGGTGTTCACCAACGTGGTCTTCGCGTCCTCGTAGCGGCGGTGATCATCCGGCGCCGCGCACCAGCGCGTCGCCGAGGGCGGTGCGGCGGTAGAGGGCTCGTCGTCCGTAGCGCGAACTCTCGACGATGCCGCCCGCGCTCAGGACCTTCAGGCTCTGCGACACGGCCGACGGTGACACGCCCAGCGCGTGCGCGAGGTCGACGACCGCGGCGGGCTCCTCCAGCGCCACCAACAGGTCGGCCTTGGCGGCGCCGATCAGCCGGCGCAGGGAGCCGTCCGCGGCGGGCGCGGCGCTCTCCGCGAGAACGGCCGACCCGCGGGCGGGATAGCCGATGTGCGGCGCGGTGCGGATCGGGTCGTGGGCGGTGGTGATCCTGGTGGTGAACACGCTCGGCATCAGCGTCAGTCCACGCCCCCGCGACCGCACCTCACCGGAGACCACCGAGCACGACAGGTCCACGCTCAGCTCCCCGGTGCGGCGCCATTCCACACGGGGACTGAGTGATTCGAACAGGCGGCTCGGCCCGCCGACGGCGAGCTCCCGGCCGCGGAAGGTCACATCGGACTCGAGGATCCGCTGAATCGCAGGCCACACCGGGGCCATCACCGCGGCGTGGTACCCGGACAGCGCCTCCGCGACCGCGGGCGCGGGGTCGTCCAGCGCCAACAGGCCCGTGAGCGCCGCCGACGGTGGCGCGCCCTCCGTGAGGTCGAGGAGGTCGGCGCGGGCGGTCGCCGGATCCGTCGCGGCCAGCACCTCGAGATGCGCCTCGAACGTGGGCCGGCTGAGCGCGCGGCCGGTGATCGGCGTCAGGAAATCCGGGATCTGCTTGCCGGACGGGGAGATCAGCGCGTCGATGAGGTCGCGGTCGTACCGGTCCCGCCGGGCGTTCGCCTCCCGCCGCCACGCCGCCAGGTGGGGCGCCGTGTCGTGCACCGTGTTGAGGTGGAACAGGCTCAGCGCCGTTTCGTTCAAGGGGGACACCACGAACCGCGCGTCGGCGAGATCCCCGACGTCGAGCAGGTAGGTCAACATGTAGGCGCCACCTAATTCGTTGGACCCGGGGAGCGGGTTCGCGTGTACTGACGGTATGAGCGAATACCGGGAACACTGGAACCTGACGGCGGATCCTCCACTGGCAGCAGTCTACTCACGTCTCGCGGACCTGCGCGAGGAGGCGGAGGTGCGGCGCACCGTCGTACCCGCGGGGCCGCGGCTGCGGCCCTACCTGGCCCGCGCGCTGCGCCGGCTGGCGGCGGCGATCGAGCCGGCACCGTCGGCCTGCGGCCCGGACACGGCCTGATTCAGTCGGTGGGGGGCTGGCCGGGTCCGTCGGCCGACGCACCCGGGCCGGGGCTCCTATACCGGGTCGGCGGGTGGTTGGCCGGGTCCGTCGGCCGACGCACCCGGGCCGGGGCCCACGTTGCGCGACTCCCGCGTACGGATGTCGAGCACGTACTCATCGGGGGCTCCGGCGATGTAGGCGGCGTCGGCCATGACGCCCAGGTAGCGGGCGGAGGGCAGGCCGCCCTCGAAGCCGTCCACCACGTACAGCCACGCCAGGGTCGAGCCACCGTCGATCAGGTCCACGCGGGCCTTCAGCTTGACGTGGATGCCGAGCTCGGACCCCTCCCACCGATCGAGGGAGAGCTCGTCGTCGCTGGTCACGTCGTACAGCACGACGAAGACCTTGGCGTCCGGATCGGACGGGTCCTCGGTGACGGTGGCGAGCGCGCCCTCCCAGCCGATGTCCTCGCCGGCGAACGTCAGGCGCCACCCCCGCAGCCACCCCGTACCGGCCATCGGCGAGTGCGGGGCGCGCTCGGCCATCTGGTCGGGGTGCATGTTGGAACCGTAGGCGGCGTAGATCGGCACAGGTGAACTGTAGCGCGCGCGGTGCGCCCCTCCGGCGCACACGGCGATGCGGCGGGCGCTAGCGTTGCACCCATGACGAACATCGTGATCATGGGCGGCGGACCGGCGGGGTACGAGGCGGCACTGGTGGCGGTGGCCCACGGAGCCGACGTCACGGTGGTGGAGAGCGACGGTGTCGGCGGCGCGTGCGTCCTCTACGACTGCGTCCCGTCGAAGACGTTCATCGCATCCACCGGCATCCGCACCGAGACCCGCCGTGCGATCGACCTGGGCATCGAGCTGCACTTCGAGCGCGTGGAGATCGACGTCGAGCGGATCAACGAGCGCGTGAAGGAACTGGCCGCCGCGCAGTCGGCCGACATCCGCGCCCGGCTCGTGGGCGAGGGCGTGCGGATCATCCGCGGCCGCGCCTCGCTCGCGCCCAGCAGCCCCGGCATGGCGCAGCACGTGGTCAACGTGGTGACGCCCACCGGCGGGGAGCAGACGCTGGAGGCCGACGTGGTGCTCGTCGCCACGGGCGCGACGCCCCGCATCCTCGCGTCCGCGCAGCCCGACGGTGACCGCATCCTCACCTGGCGCCAGCTGTACGACCTGGAGGAGCTGCCCACCCACCTGGTGGTGGTGGGCTCCGGCGTGACCGGCGCCGAGTTCGTGCACGCCTACACCGAGCTGGGCATCAAGGTGACGCTGGTCAGCTCCCGCGACCGGGTGCTGCCGCACGAGGACGAGGACGCGGCCCTGGTGCTGGAGGACGCGCTCGTCGATCGTGGTGTGTCGCTGGTCAAGCGGGCCTACGCCGACCGGGTGGAGCGGACGGCGGACGGCATCGTCGTCCGGCTCACCGACGGACGCACCGTGGAGGGCTCGCACTGCCTGATGACCGTCGGCTCCATCCCCAACACCGAGGGCGTCGGCCTCGAGGACGTGGGCATCGAGCTGAACAAGGGCGGGTACATCCCCGTGGACCGGGTCTCGCGGACCAAGGTGCCCGGCATCTACGCGGCGGGCGACTGCACCGGTGTGCTGCCGCTCGCGTCGGTGGCCGCGATGCAGGGCCGGGTCGCGATGTACCACGCCCTCGGGGAGGGCGTCTCGCCGGTGAAGCTCAAGACCGTCTCGTCGGCGATCTTCACCCGACCCGAGATCGCCACCGTGGGCGTCTCGCAGGCCGCCATCGACGACGGGACCTACCAGGCGCGCACCGTGATGCTGCCGCTCGCGACGAACCCGCGCGCCAAGATGTCCGGCCTCAAGCGCGGCTTCGTCAAGGTGTTCTGCCGCCCCAACACCGGCCTCGTGATCGGCGGGGTCGTGGTGGCGCCCAACGCCTCCGAGCTGATCCTGCCGCTTACCATCGCCGTGCAGAACGGCCTCACCGTCGACGACGTGGCGCAGACCTTCTCGGTGTACCCGTCGCTCGCCGGCTCCGTCACCGAGGCCGCCCGGCAGCTCATGCGCCAGGACGACCTGGCGTAGCCGGGCGCTGCCGATCCCTCGGAAACGCTGCCGAAATTCGCCGGCGCGGCCGGTGGTCGGCAGCGTTCGCGGGTATCGGCAGCGTTCTGTGTGCTGCCCCCGGCAATGAGGGAGCGGTGACCGGCGGCGGCAACAATTTCAAACAATCACCCTCAGGTCGATGTGCGAGTCTGTTAGATTTCGTGAGAATTCGTTCCCGCGAGACACTGGAGGCGCGATGCTTCTCGCCGATGGGGCACTCCGACTCAACGTCGGACTGCTCGACTATCTACTGGTCGCGATCTACTTCGTGTTCGTGTTGGGTATCGGTTACCTGGCACGACAACAGGTCGCGTCCAGCCTCGACTTCTTCCTCTCCGGCAGGCGCCTCCCGGCATGGGTCACGGGCATCGCGTTCGTCTCCGCCAACCTGGGGGCGGTCGAGATCATGGGCATGTCGGCCAACGGCGCCCAGATCGGCCTCTCGACCATGCACTACTACTGGATCGGCGCGATCCCGGCGATGGTGTTCCTCGGCCTGGTGATGATGCCCTTCTACTACGGCTCGAAGGTGCGCAGCGTCCCCGAGTTCATGCGCCGCCGGTTCGGAACCGGTGCGCACCTGGTGAACTCGCTGAGCTTCGCCCTCGCCCAGGTGCTGATCGCCGGCGTCAACCTGTTCCTGCTGGCGACGGTGGTCAACGCGGTCCTGGGCTGGCCCCGCTGGGTCTCGCTCATCGTGGCCGCGGCGGTGGTGCTCACCTACACGGCGCTCGGCGGGCTCTCCGCGGCGATCTACAACGAGGTTCTGCAGTTCTTCGTGATCCTCGCGGCCCTGGTGCCGCTCACCGTGATCGGCCTGATCAAGGTCGGCGGGTGGAGCGGTCTCAAGGCGAAGGTCATCGACACCGCCCGCCCCGACGGCACCGTCACCGCCACCGTCGACCAGCAGTTGCACACCTGGCCCGGCCAGGCCCTGAGCGGCTTCTCTTCGCCCGTGTGGTCGGTGGTGGGCATCGTCTTCGGCCTCGGGTTCGTGCTCTCCTTCGGCTACTGGACCACCAACTTCGTCGAGGTCCAGCGGGCCATGGCGTCGAACTCGATGTCCGCGGCGCGGCGCGCCCCGATCATCGGCGCGATCCCGAAGATGTTCATCCCGTTCGTCGTCGTGGTGCCGGGCATGATCTGCGCCGCGATGATCGGCGACATGATCCACCTCAAGTCCGCGGGCGCCGGGGACGGCATCACCTACAACGACGCGATCCTGCTGATGATGCGAGACATCCTCCCGAACGGCCTTCTCGGCGTCGCCGTCGCCGGGCTGATCGCCTCGTTCATGGCGGGCATGGCCGCCAACGTCTCCGCGTTCAACACCGTGTTCAGCTACGACCTGTGGCAGCAGTACGTGGTCAAGGACCGCGAGGACGGCTACTACATCCAGGTGGGCCGGATCGCCACGGTCGCCGCCGTCATCATGGCGATCGGCACCGCGACCATCGCCTCCGGGTACTCGAACCTGATGGACTACCTCCAGACGCTGTTCGGCTTCTTCAACGCTCCGCTGTTCGCGACGTTCCTGCTCGGCATGTTCTGGAAACGCATGACCCCGACGGCCGGCTGGGTGGGACTCGTGGCTGGAACGCTCTCCGCCATCACGGTTTTCGTGCTGCAGGAGACGGGCGTGATCGACCTGCCCGGCCAGGGCATGCCGTTCATCGCGGCGTCCGCCGCGTTCATCGTGGACATCGTGGTCTCGGTGCTGGTCTCCGCGGTCACGGCGCCCAAGCCGGAGGCGGAGCTTGCCGGATTCGTGTACTCGCTCACCGACAAGGCCACGCTGAAGGGCGACGAGGCCACAGCCGCCGCCTGGTACGCCCGCCCCGTCCCGCTCGGGGTCGCCGTCCTCATCGGCGCCGCCGCGCTCGGCCTGATCTTCCACTGACGAGGAGTTGACATGACTGACAACGGAAACGATCCGGCCACCACGACGGGGGAGGCACCGTCGATCCTGGCCCGCCTGTTCGACATCCGGACCATCATCGCCGCGCTGCTCGGCATCTACGGTCTGCTGCTCCTGATCGCGGGGATCGCGCCGGCGTTCGCCGAGGCGGGCGCGAAGGACATCGAGCACACCCCGGACCGGGCGAACATGGCCGTCGGCAACGTCGGCAACCTGTGGGTGGGGGGCGCCCTCGTCGTCGTGGCGGCCGCCTTCGCCCTCTGGGCGTTCGTGGGTTCACGACGTGCTGGCAGCTGAGCGGCGGCGGGTGATCCTGGACGCCGCGATCGCGCACGGCGCCGTGCGCGTCCTGGACCTCGCGGTCGAGCTGGGCGTCTCGGAGATGACGATCCGCCGCGACCTCGATCGCCTGGAGGACGCCGGCGAACTCACCAAGGTGCATGGGGGAGCGGTCCGTTCGGGCGCCTCGGTGCGCCGGGGCGTCGAGCCGCGCTCGGACCTCAAGGCCGTCCGCGACACCGCCGAGAAGCGGGCCATCGCCGCCGCAGCGGCACTCCTGGTCGAGGACGGGATGACGGTGGCGGTCGGCGCCGGCACCACCACCCTGGAACTGGCCCGCCTGCTCCGCGGCCGCCCACTCTCGGTGGTCACCAACTCGATCTCGATCTTCCACGTGCTCACCGACCCGGACCTCGAGCACGAGGACGGCGAGCCCACACTGGCCGGCGCGGTGCAGCTCACCGGCGGCCAGCGCACCCCGTCGGACGCCCTGGTCGGTCCCGTCGCGAACGCGATGCTCGAGCGGGTGCGCTGCGATCTGGCGCTGCTCGGATCCCACGGCATCGACCCCGCCGCCGGTTTCACCTCCCCGAACATCGTGGAGTCCGAGACCAATCGCCGGCTGATCGGGGCGGCGCGCTCCACCGTGCTGCTCGCCGATCACACCAAGTTCGGCGAGATCGGCGCGCACCTGTTCGCGCGGTTCGCCGACGTGGACGGGCTCGTGATGGACGGTGCGGTGAGCGATGCGGCGCGGCAGGTGCTCGCCGCCGCGGTGCCCCTGACGATCGCAGGAGGAGAGAGATGACGCGGGAGATCAAGGAGCCCACACGTTCCCGCCTCGCCGACGGCAGGGAGATCCTGTTCTTCGACGCCGAATCGACGGCCCGCGCGGGCGTGGACCACCGGGACCTACCGCCCCGTCCGGCCGCGCCGGTGACCACCGTGCGGCGCGACCCCACCACCGGCGACTCGGTGATCGTCGCTCCCGCGCGCCAGGAACGCACCTACAAGCCGCCACGCACCATGTGCCCGTTGTGCCCGGACCCCGCGGGCCTGTCCAGCGAGATCCCCGCCGAGGACTATGAGGTGGTGGTCTTCGAGAACCGCTTCCCCTCCCTGGCCACGCCACCCGGATTCGAACCGGAGACCAGCCCGCCCGCCGATCCGCTGCGCGTGGAGCGGCCCGGCCTGGGCCGGTGTGAGGTGGTGTGCTTCACCAGCGATCACGACGGCTCCTTCTCCGGGCTGTCCCAGCGGCGCGCCCGCCTGGTGATCGATGCCTGGACGCACCGCACCGCCGAGCTGTCGGCGCGCGACGATGTGGAGGAGGTGTACTGCTTCGAGAACCGCGGCGAGGAGATCGGGGTCACGCTGCCGCACCCGCACGGCCAGATCTACGGCTACCCGTTCCGCACCCGCCGCACCGCGGCCCTGCTGCGCACCGCCACCGCGTACCGTGCGGAGAACGACGCCGACCTGTTCGAGTCCGTCCTCGCCTCCGAAATCGCCGACGGTGCACGGGTTCTGGTGCGCACGGAGCTCACCACGGCGTTCGTTCCCTACGCCGCGAAGTGGCCGGTGGAGGCGCACATCTACCCGAATCGACACGTGCGCAACCTCACCGAGCTCACCGACGCCGAGGCCGACGACCTCGCTGCCGTGTACCTGGTGCTCCTGCGCGCGTTCGACGGGCTCTACGACGCGCCGTTGCCGTACATCGCCTCCTGGCACCAGTACCGGACGGACGCGCCGGAGGGGTACCTGCACGCGGAGCTGTTCTCCATCCGCCGCAGCGCCGACAAACTGAAGTACCTCGCCGGCTCCGAATCCGGCCGCGACGCATTCGTCACGGACAAGACGCCCGAGGCGATCGCCGCGCAACTCCGGGCGGTGATCGGATGACGGTGCGCGCCTACGCCCCGGGCCGGGTGAACCTGATCGGCGAGCACACCGACTACAACGACGGGTTCGCGCTGCCGATCGCCCTGCAGGTGGGGACGACGGCGGAGTTCGAGCCGGCCGCGGGCGACGCGATCGACGCCGCCTCGGCGCAGGAGGACGGCTCCGCGGCGATCCCGTTGGCCACGGCCCCCGGTGAGGTCGAGGGATGGGCCGGCTACGTCGCGGGGTGCGTGTGGGCCCTCCGCGAACGCGGCGTCGAGGTTCCCGCCGGCACCCTCCGGATCGGTTCCGAGGTGCCGGTGGGGGCCGGCCTCTCCTCCTCGGCCGCGCTCGAGTGCGCTGTGCTCCTGGCCCTGGTCGCCGCCTCCGGGACGCCGATGCCGGACCGCACCGAGCTCGCCCGGATCGCCCAGCGGGCGGAGAACGAGTACGTGTGTGCACCCACGGGCCTGCTGGATCAGATGAGCAGCCTGTACGGGGCGGAGGACACCGCCCTGCTACTCGACTTCCGCACGCTCGCAGTGGATCCGGTCCCGCTGCGCCTCGAATCCGATGTGCTGCTGGCCATCGACTCGCGGGCGCCGCACCGGCACGCCGAGGGAGAGTACCGCCGCCGGCGCGAGGCGTGCGAGGAGGCGGCGGCGCAGCTGGGCGTCGGTAGCCTGCGCGATGCCGCCGACGATGCGTGGGAACGCCTGCCGGACGGGGAGATCCGCCGCCGGGCCCGGCACGTGCTCACCGAGAACCGGCGGGTGCTCGACGCGGCTGCGGCGCTGCGCCGCGTGGACCACGCCGCCTTCGGAGCGCTGATGAACGGCTCCCAGGCCTCCATGCGCGACGACTTCGAGATCACGGTCCCCGTCATCGACCTGATCGCGGAGACGGCGGTCGCGCTCGGCGCGTACGGCGCCCGGATGACGGGCGGAGGCTTCGGCGGCACCGTCATCGCCCTCGCCCCCGCCGGCGCGGCGCGGCGCATCGCCGACGAGTTGCCCGGCGCCGTTGCGGGTTCCGGCTACGCGGCCCCGACGGTGGCGGTGGTCCGGCCGGGGCGCGGCGCGCACCTGGTGCAGGATCAGCCGAAGAACTCCGCCGCGTCGGCGTAGCGTTCGCGGGGGACCCGCTTGAGCTGCGCCACCGCTTCGGCGAGGGGGACCAGACCGATCTGCGTGCCCTGCAGCGAGACCATCTGCCCGGTGTGCCCGGCGTGGGCGGCATCGGCGGCGTTCACCCCGAACCGGGTGGCCAGCACCCGGTCCGCCGGGGTCGGCGTGCCGCCGCGCTGCACGTGCCCGAGCACGGTGGTGCGGACCTCCTTGTTGATCCGCTTCTCGATCTCCACGCCCAGCTGGTGGGCGACCCCGGTGAACCGCTCGTGACCGAACTCGTCGGTCCCGCCGAGCCGCAGCTCCATCGTTCCCTCGATGGGCTTGGCGCCCTCGGCGACGACGACGATGAAGCTGGAGTGCCCGCGCTGGAAGCGCCGCCTGATCAGTAGGCACACTTCCTCGACGTCGAACGGGACCTCGGGGATCAGGACCATGTGCGCCCCTGAGGCGAGGCCCGAGTTCAGCGCGATCCACCCGGCGTGGCGGCCCATCACCTCCACGAGCATCACCCGCTGGTGGGACTCCGCGGTGGAGTGGAGCCGGTCGATGGCGTCGGTGGCGATGGTGAGCGCCGTATCGAACCCGAACGTGACATCGGTGCGGTCGATGTCGTTGTCGATGGTCTTGGGGACGCCGACCACGGGCACGCCCTCGTCGGCGAGCCAGGAGGCTGCGGTGAGTGTGCCCTCGCCGCCGATCGGGATCAGCACGTCGATGCCGTTGTCGTCCAGGGTCTGCTTGATCCGGTCGAGGCCCGCGCGCAGCACGTCGGGATGGGTGCGGGCCGTGCCCAGCATGGTGCCGCCCTTGGTGAGCAACCGGTCGTTGCGGTCGTCGTTGTTCAGCTGCACCCGCCGGTCCTCGAGCAGCCCCCGCCAGCCGTCCTGGAAGCCGACCACCGCGGACCCGTACCGGGAGTCGCTGGTGCGGACCACGGCGCGGATCACCGCGTTCAGTCCGGGACAGTCTCCGCCACCGGTGAGCACTCCGATTCGCACTCTTCTCATCCTTCGTCGTGGGGATACGGCCGCGACGGCCTCCTCGTACTCTCCCATGAGACGGCGGACGCCGCCGCCGAACAACCTCCGTGCCCATATGGGCGCACCGCGGAGGCTCGGAGCGTTACGCTCGGACCGGGGCCGCGGGCCGCGGTCCCGCCCGATCCGAGGAGTGCGTGTGGAGTCCATGGGGCCGGCCGAACTGGTGCGCGCCGCGGCGATCGCCCGGAGGTACTACTTCGACGGGAAGTCCAAGGTCGAGATAGGTGCCGAGTACGGATTGTCGCGGTACAAGGTCGCGCGGATCCTCGACGCCTGCCTCGAATCGGGCCTGGTCAGGATCGAGATCGACAGCGACGCGGCGATCGATGCGGACCTGTCCGAGCGGTTGCGCCGCGCCTACGGGCTCCGCCGGGCGCTCGTCGCCACGGGGTCGTTCACCGATTTCGACGGTCTGCGGCACGGGCTGGGGCGGGTGGCCGCCGATCTCCTCGGCGAGATCGTCACCGACACAGATGTTCTCGGCGTGGGGTGGGGGCGCACCCTGGACGCGATGGCCCAGCACGTGAAGAACCTGCCGCCGTGCACGATCGTCCAGATGTCCGGCGTGGTGGGCGACGTGCAGGCCAGCTCGGTGGATCTGGTGCGCCAGCTCACCGCGGTCTCCCGGGGGCCGCAGTACCCGATCTACGCGCCCCTGATCATGTCCGACAAGCGGATGAAGGCCGCCCTCGCCCGGCAGCCGGGGATCTCCGCGGCGATGGACCTGTGGCGGCGGATCACAGTCGCCGTGGTCGCCGTCGGAAGCCTCGACCTGACCGGTTCGCAGGTGTACGCGATGTTGTCGGATCAGGGGCGCGCAGAACTGGATTCGCTGAACGTGGCGGCCGAGCTGTGCGCCATCCAGTTCGATGCCCAGGGGCAGCCGGTGCGCACCACGTTCAGCGGGCGCACGCTCGCCATCTCCTACTCCGAACTCAGCGCGGTGGATGAGGTGGTCGCCATCGCCGGTGGGCACCAGAAGGTCGACGCGATCCGCGCCGGCCTCGTCAGCGGCGTGGTGACCTCGCTGGTGACCGATCGGGAGACCGCCATCTCCCTCCTGAGGGTGGTTCCGGACGCCGAGAAGTGATCCACGTCTCGCCCATATGAGCATCGTGGTTGTGAGCGTGCCCGGACGTGCCTAGCTTTCGACGTGTGACTCGTCGAACCAAGATCGTTTGCACCCTGGGCCCTGCTGTCGGAACCGATG
>JBEBXD010000062.1:0-27795 GCA_040391845.1 Tsukamurella paurometabola
CTCGCCCTGGCCGTCGCGCGCTTGCGGCCGTCACCGTCGCGGTGGCGGCGCTCGCCGAGCGCGTCGCGCGCCTCGCCCCCGGCGTGCAGGTCACCGCGGTGGCGACGACCAACGCCGCCTACTGGGTGCTGTCCCTGACGCCGGTCGCCTGCTGCGCCGTCGCCGCGTACGCCGCCGCGGGATCGGCCCGCGACCCGTGGGAGAGGTTCCTCACGCCGCGCCGCGCGGTGGCGGCGCTCGCGCGCTGGGCGGTGTTCGGCGCGATCGCCGCCGCCGCCACCGCGGCCCTCACGGGACTGACCCTGGCGCTGCTCCCCCGCGTGTTCCCCCGCGTCTACGGCGAGGTGGAGGTGCTCAGCGCGGCGGGGGTGCGAATGATCGCCGTCGGAGGGCTCACCGCGTTCCTGTTGTGCGGCGGGGCGATCGGCGCGGCGCTGCGGGTCCGGCACCCGGTCGCGGCGCTCGTCGGCGTGATCGCCTGGGCGGAGATCGTCGAGCCCGGTATCGCGCTGGTCCCGGGCCTGGCGAACGCGCAGCGGTACATGCCGTTCCTCAACGCCGTGTACGCCGGCGGGCAGGAACTGGTCTTCGCGCCGCCCTGGTCGCCGAGCGGCGCGATCGCCTACGTCGCCGCGGTCTGCGTGGTCGTCCTCGGGCTCGGGATCCTCACGTCCGCCGTCGCCGACGGGCCGCGACCACGAGCGCCGCGAGCCCGGCGAGGAGCGACGCGAGCACCGAGAGGTCCGCGAGGATCGGGGGTCAGGCGGCCGCGCTGTGCTCCGCCTCCGCCTCGGTGAGCCTCTCGGAGAGGAACGCCACGGCCGTCTTGTACGCCGCCCACGACTCCGGGGTGATGCCCGCGCCGACCACGAAGGCGTGCACCTGCCCGTCGTAGAGGTGCACCTCGTTGGGCACGCCGGCGCGGTCCAGGGAGGCGTGCAGCTCGAGCGAATCCAGTTCGAGGGCTTCGCGACTCGCGGCGAACAGCACCGTCGGAGGGAAGTGACGCGCCGTCGCGTCGGTCGTCATGTCCTCGGGACCGCGCAGCGCCTCCGGCCCCCGGCCGAGCACCTTCCGGAGCCTGCGGATCTTGCCGAGCGGCAGCATCGCGTCGTGCCGCGAGGTGCGCGGCAGTCCGGCGCTGATGTCGAGGAACGGGGAGAAACCGGCGAACGCCGTGGGCCCCTGGATGCCCGCCTCGGCCGCGTACTCGATCACCTTCGCGCACACGAAGCCGCCGGCCGAATCGCCGGCCACGAGGATGCGGTCGACGTCGCCGGAGTCCAGCAGCTCGCGGTAGGCGGCGAACCCGTCGGCGACCGAGGTGCCGACGCCGCCGTCGGGGTACTGGCGGTACTCCACGTTGTAGACCGGCACCCGCAGGCCCCGGGCGAGCAGCACGGCGATCCGCCGGTGGGTGTCGAGGTTGCAGCCGATGAACGCGCCGCCGTGGTAGTACACGAGCGCCGCGCGCGGGTGGGGGTCGGCGTCACCGTCGGGAACGATCCGCTCGGTCGGTACCCCGCCGAGGGTGATCCGCTCGATCCGTACGCCGCGCACCGACTGCGGGACGCGGCTCAGGTACGGCTCGGCGAGGCGCAGCAGCGGCAGGGTCCGGTCGCTCAGCGGGAAGACGCGGAACACGGTCTTCATCACGATGCGGACGAACCACAGCACGAGCAGCGCACGCGCGCTGCGGCCGCGATGGGCGATGACTGCCATGGCGAGCACTCCTTGTTACTGGCCAGTAATATATGTGCTCAGTCTACGCCCGCCCGCTCGTGCTGCGGCAATCGCGTGACCTGACACAATCGACGCGAAGTACTCAGTTCTCTGTCGTGCCCGTCCGCATCACCGGAGGAAGTCGGCCATCGTGGTCCCGAACGAGATCCCCCCGCAGTACCTGCTGTCCGCATCGGCTCCCGCGCCGCGCACCCTGATCGACATCCTCCTCGCGACGGTCCAGGACCATCCCGAGGTCCCCGCCATCGACGACGGCGACGCCGTCCTCACCTACGCGGAGCTCTGGGACGAGGTGCTCGAGGGCGCCGCGTTCCTCGGCCGCAGCGGCGTCCGCGCGGGCGATCGGGTGGGCATCCGGATGCCGTCCGGGCACCGGTCGCTGTACGTCGCGATCCTGTCCACGCTCGCCGCCGGCGCGGCCTACGTACCCGTCGACGCCGACGATCCGCAGGAGCGCGCGGACCTCGTGTTCGGCGAGGCCGGGGTCGCCGCGATCTTCACCGGCGACGGGCTGTGGCGGGCACCGTCGACCCGCGAGCACGCGGCGGCCATCGAGGCCGGCACCGCCGAGCCCGCGAACCGCCTGCCCACCCCCGGCGACGACTCGTGGATCATCTTCACCTCCGGCTCCACCGGCACCCCGAAGGGCGTCGCCGTCACCCACCGCAACTCCGCCGCGTTCGTGGACGCGGAGGCGATGCTGTTCCTGCAGGCCGAGCCGCTGCGCCCGGGCGACAGGGTGCTCGCCGGCCTGTCCGTCGCGTTCGACGCCTCGTGCGAGGAGATGTGGCTCGCCTGGCGGCACGGCGCCTGCCTGGTGCCCGCGCCGCGCTCGCTGGTGCGGTCGGGCATGGACCTCGGGCCGTGGCTCGTGGCCCGCGACGTGTCCGTGGTGTCGACGGTGCCCACCCTGGCCGCCATGTGGCCCGCCGAGGCCCTGGAAGCGGTGCGGCTGCTCATCTTCGGCGGCGAGGCGTGCCCGCCGGAGCTCGCGCAGCGGCTCGCGGTGGACGGCCGCGAGGTGTGGAACACGTACGGCCCCACCGAGGCCACCGTCGTCGCCTGCGCCGCGCCGCTCGACGGCACGGGCCCGGTCCGGATCGGCCTCCCGCTGCGGGGCTGGGACCTCGCCGTCGTCGACCCGGCCACCTCGCTGCCCGTCGCGGAGGGAGAGTCCGGCGAACTGGTGATCGGCGGCGTGGGCCTGGCCCGCTACCTGGACCCCGCGAAGGACGCCGAGAAGTACGCGCCGATGGAGACCCTCGGCTGGGAACGCGCCTACCGCTCGGGCGATCTCGTGCGCCTCGAGCCCGAGGGCCTGCTGTTCGAGGGCCGCGCCGACGACCAGGTGAAGGTCGGCGGGCGCCGCATCGAACTCGGGGAGGTCGATACCGCGCTGCAGAACCTGCCGGGCGTCTCGGGCGCCGCGGCGGCGGTGCGGAAGAACGCGGTGGGCACCTCGATGCTGGTGGGCTACCTCGCCTCCACCGATCCCGGATTCGACCTCGCCGCGGCCCGCGCCCTGCTCGCCGAGCAGCTGCCCGCGGCCCTGGTACCGCGGCTGGCCCTGGTGGACGAGCTGCCGACGCGCACCTCGGGCAAGGTCGATCGGGCCGCGCTGCCGTGGCCGCTGCCCGGCGCCGACGAGACGGACACGGGCGACCTGACGGGCACCGCCGCCTGGGTCGCGCAGCGCTGGTCCGGCATCCTCGGGGCGGCCATCACCAGCGAGGACGCCGACTTCTTCGCGGAGGGCGGCGGATCGCTCAGCGCGGCGCAGCTCGTGACGGCGCTGCGCGAGCAGTACCCCACGATCACCGTCGCCGATCTGTACGACCACCCGCGGCTCGGCTCCCTCTCCTCCTACCTGGAATCGCTGCGGCCAGCGGACGTGGCGCCGCCGCGCGACGTGCGGCCCACGCCGCGGTCCACCGGTCTCGCTCAGATCCTCCTGTCCGTCCCGCTGACCACCCTGACGGGCCTGCAGTGGCTCACGTGGGCGGCGATCGCGAACAACGTCTTCGCCTGGACCACCGGCTCCGAGCTGCTCCCCACGCTGAACTGGTGGGTCGTCCTCGCGCTGTTCCTCGTGTTCATCACCCCCATCGGCCGCATGGCGCTGTCGGTCATCGCCTGCCGACTGCTGCTCGGCGGCCTGCAGCCGGGCGTCTACCGTCGCGGCGGCCCCGAGCACCTGCGGCTGTGGATCGCCGAGCGCTTCACCGCGGCGTCCGGCGCCGAGAACCTCTCGGGTGCACCGTGGATGATCTACTACGCCCGTGCCCTGGGCGCGAGGATCGGGCGCGGCGTGGACCTGCACACCCTTCCTCCCGTCACCGGCATGCTCGAACTGGGCGATCACGCCTCCATCGAGCCCGAGGTCGATCTGGCCGGCCACTACCTGGACGGCGACGAGCTGCACATCGGCGAGATCAGCGTCGGCGAGGAGGCGTCGGTGGGCGCCCGGTCGACTCTGCTACCGGGAGCGAAGATCGGACGCAAGGCCGAGATCGGTCCCGGCTCGGCCGTTTTCGGGAAGGTGAAGGCCAAGCAGCATTGGGCGGGATCTCCCGCGGAGAAGATCGGCAAGGCGGAGCGGCCGTGGCCGTCCGAGCGACCGCCGCGCAAGCCCTACTGGGTGTGGATCTACGGCGCCAGCTCCGTGCTGCTCGCGGGCCTGCCGATGGTCGCCATCGCCGCGGGGCTCGCGCTCATCGGCTGGTTCGTCCGCGACGCCGCGCACCTCAAGCAGGCGGCGCTGCAGGGCCTGGCGATCCTCCCGATCGCCGTCCTGATCTCGCTGACCGTCTACGCGCTGCTCACGCTGATCGCCGTCCGGCTGCTCGCCATCGGCCTGCGGCCCGGCTACCACGCCGTCCGCGGCCGCATCGGCTGGCAGGTCTGGGCCACCGAGCGCCTGATGGACGCGGCCCGCACCTTCCTGTTCCCGCTGTACGCCTCGCTGCTGACGCCCCTCTGGTTCCGCATGCTCGGCACCAAGGTCGGCAAGGACGCCGAGATCTCCACCGCGATGGTGATCCCCACGTTCACCACCATCGGCGACGGCTCCTTCCTCGCCGACGACACGATGGTCGGCAGCTACGAGCTCGGCGGCGGCTGGATGCGCATCGACGAGGCGAAGATCGGCAAGCGCGCCTTCCTCGGCAACTCGGGGATGACGGGGCCCGGCCGCCGCGTCCCGAAGGACGGCCTCGTCGCCGTGCTGAGCGCCACCCCGTCGAAGGCGAAGAGCGGCAGCTCCTGGCTCGGCTCTCCCCCGGTCCGCCTGCGCCGCACCGCCGGCAACACCGACTCGACGTTCACCTACAACCCGTCGCTCGGCCTGCGCATGGCGCGCGGGTCCGTGGAGACGGCGCGCCTGCTGGCCGTCTTCGTCAGCTTCGGCCTGGGCCTGGCCACGCTCGTCGCGCTGAACTACTTCGTGATCAACGTGGGCTGGTGGCTCGCGGCGCTGCTGTCGGGCGTCACGCTGCTCGTGGCCGGCGCGATCGCGTGCTGCGTCGCCGCGGCGGCGAAGTGGCTCGTCGTCGGGCGGATCGGGCGCGAGGAGCACCCGCTGTGGTCGAGCTTCGTCTGGCGCAACGAGCTCTCCGACGCCTTCGTCGAATGCGTTGCGGCACCGTGGTTCGCGCACGCGGCGACCGGCACCCCGATCCTGAACCTCTGGCTGCGGATGCTGGGCGCGAAGATCGGCCGCGGGGTGTGGTGCGAGACCTACTGGCTGCCGGAGGCCGATCTGGTGACGCTCGGCGATGCCGCGACGGTCTCCCGCGGCTGCGTCGTCCAGACCCACCTGTTCCACGACCGGATCATGGCGATGGACACCGTCGTGCTGGGCAAGGGCGCCACGCTGGGCCCCCACTGCGTCGCCCTCCCCGCCTCCTCGGTGGGCGACGGCGCCACGGTCGGCCCCGCCTCCCTCGTGATGCGCGGCGACTCGGTGCCGCCCAACACCCGCTGGCAGGGCAACCCCATCTCCCCGTGGGTGGTGGGCCAGGGCAAGCGCAAACGCGACTGACGCCACGGTCACCGCTTCCCGCACACTAGGGTGGGGGCGGACACCCGACGAAAGGTTCCCCGTGAGCGACGGGCTCGAGATCACCCCGTTCCAGCCGAGCGATGTGGCGGAGCTGCTCGTCCTGCAGCGCTGCTGCTGGGTGCAGGAGGCCATCGCGAACAACAGCCTCGACATCCCTCCCCTGACCGAGACGCACGACGACATCCTGCGGTGGGCATCGGAGTGGGCCACGTTCGTGATGCGCCTCGACGGCCGGCTCATCGGGGCGGTCCGCGGGCGTGCGGAGCCGGGCGGCCGGTTCCACATCGGGCGCGTGATGGTGGCGCCCGATCTCGCGGGCCGGGGGCTGGGCAGCGAGCTCATCACGCTCATGGAATCGCTGGCCCCGCAGGGGACGAACGAGTTCGTCATGTTCACCGGAGCGGGCAGCGCCCGCAACATCCGGACGTACGAGCGTGCCGGATACACCGCCTCCGCCCCGCAGGCGGACCCCGGGGGCGGCGTCGCCACCGTCACCCTGAGCAAGCCCGCGGAATAGCCGCCCGGCGTTCAGCCCATGAGTTCCAACACGATCGGCATCACCTTCTGGCCCAGCCGGGTGGGATCACCTCGCCGTTCGAACACGCCACGCCAGCTACTTTGCTAGCATCACCTCCCTGTTCACGATCAGCGGAGGGTCGGCGTGTTCGAAGCACCGGGGTACTCGGAGAGGCTCGCGCGGAACCTCCGCTGGGCGAAGGCGGTCACCATAATCGCCCTCGGCGTGGGTCCGCTCGGGTTCGTCCTCGACTTCATCCCCCGCACGATGCGGGATCCGGCGCGGGACGCGATGGGCGTGGTGCTCCTGTTCTCGCCGCTGCTGTTCCTCATCGCGCTCGCCCTCCCCACGATGGCCGGCGTGCACGGGCCGGACCACCACGGCCCGCTGCGGGCGCTCGTCCCGCGATGGATCCTGGCGACGGCCGCCGTCACGTCGGTCCCGGCGTTCCTGGCGCCGGCCCTCTTCGCGGACCCCTTCGTCGACGAGGCCGTGACGGGAGGAGGCCCGCTCGGGTTCACCGGGCTCGCATGGCTGGCCTACGGATGCTTCCTCGGAGGCCTCCTCCTCGCCTCGGTCGTGCTCGCCGAGTGCCGCGGGCGGGCGGTGCTCGATCCCGCGGACGAGCCGGGGCTGAGGCGCGTCGTCGCGACCCGCGCGGTCGCGGCGTCGGTCCCCCTCGCGGCGCTGGTCGCGGCCGCGGCCGCGTTCGCGGTCGGTGCCGCGGGCGAGCACTACCGCGAGCTGCTCGATCGCGGAGCCCCCGCGCCGGACCGGTGGTCGTTCGCCGCCGCGCCCTGGGCGCAGCCGGCCGCGATCGCCGTCCTGATCCTCGCCGGAGTCCTCCTGATCGGGGCCGCGGTCGTGTTCGCCGCGGCACCGCGCCGCCGCCCCGCGCCCACGGCAGGGAGCCGGTAAGGTGGCGACCCGAAACCGGCGAGAGGAAAGGCGGCATCCGTGGTGCGCAAATCGGCCGAGCCGAAGCTCGTCGCACCGAATCCGCAGCACGCCCGCGCCGTCGACCCCTACATCCCCGGCCACGGCAACCCCGGGTACCGGGTCTCGCGGTACGACCTCGAACTGCGCTACAAGGTCGAGAGCAACCGGCTCGACGGGAGGGCGGAGATCACCGCGACCGCGTCCGAGCCCCTCAAGCGATTCGCGCTCGACCTCGCCGGCGCGCTGACGGCGTCGAAGATCACCGTCAACGGGCGAAGGCCCCAGCGGTACGCGCAGCGTGCGGGCAAGCTCGAACTGACGCTCGCGGAGCAGGTCCCCGCCGGCGCGGCGATGACGATCTCCCTCCGCTACTCCGGCACCCCTCGCCCCATCCGCTCCACGTGGGGCGAGGTCGGCTGGGAGGAGCTGTCGGAGGGCGTCATCGTCGCCTCGCAGCCGAGCGGCGCACCGTCGTGGTTCCCCTGCGACGACCACCCGGCCTCGAAGGCCTCGTACCGGATCGAGATCACCACCGACTCCCCGTACCGGGTGGTCTCCAACGGCAGGCTGGTCTCCCGCAAGGTCTCGGCCGCCCACACCACATGGGTGTACGAGCAGGCGGCGCCCATGGCGACGTACCTCGCGACCATCCAGATCGGCGGGTACGAACTGCTCAAGGTCGCGGAGAAGCCCGTGCCCATCCGGGCCGCGGTGCCCGCACGGCTCACCTCGGACTTCCAGCGCAGCTTCGGTAACCAGGAGCGGATCATGCGCGCCCTCGTCCGCTGGTTCGGTCCGTATCCGTTCGGCGAGTACACCGTGGTGGTCACCGACGACACGCTGGAGATCCCCGTCGAGGCGCAGACGGTCTCCACCTTCGGCGCCAACCACTGCGACGGTACGCGGGACGCGGAGCGCCTCGTCGCGCACGAGCTGGCGCACCAGTGGTTCGGCAACTCGCTCACCCTGACCCGGTGGAAGGACATCTGGCTGCACGAGGGCTTCGCCTGCTACGCGGAGTGGCTGTGGGCGCAGGAGTGCGGCGAGGCGACCACCCAGCAGATGGCGGCGCGCTACTACGCGAAGCTCGCGGCGTCACCGGCCGACATCGTCGTCGGCGATCCGGGCCCGGAGAAGATGTTCGACGACCGGGTCTACAAGCGCGGCGCCCTCACCCTGCACGCCGTGCGGGTGGCGCTCGGCGACGCACTGTTCTTCCCGATGCTGCACGAGTGGACCGCGGAGTACGCGCACCAGTCCGTCACCACCGAGGACCTCGTGACGCTCGTCGCCAAGTACAGCCCCGAGCCGCTGCGCGCGCTGTGGCGGGCCTGGCTGTACGAGACCGCGCTGCCCCCGCTGCCGGTCCTTAACGTCTCCTGACCGGCGTCGATCCCACCGTTCCTGGGGCGGCGGAAAATTTCTGCGGCGATGATGTCGAAGCGGGCCCGCCCCGTTCGACGTACGTGTGAGACAAGCTCACACCCTCACGGAAGGACCGATCGACATGCCTCGTTTCCTGGGATTCGTTCGAATGGAAGAAGGACCCGCGCTCGGCGCACCGCCCAAGGCGCTGTTCGAAGCGATGGACGCCTACATCGGCGAGCAGGCCGGCAAGGGCCACTTCATCGACGGTGGCGGCCTGTTCGGCACGGAGGACGCCGTGAACTACCTGGTCCGCAAGGGCGAGGTCACGCGGGTCGACGGCCCCTACGCCGAGTCGAAGGAAGTGGTCGGCGGCTGGTCGCTGCTGCAGTACGACACGGTCGAGGAGGCCGTCGCCGCCCAGCAGGAGTTCGCCGATCTGCACGCGAAGTACTGGCCCGAGTGCTCCATGGTCGCCACGCTGCGCCAGGTCTCGGACGAGCCGCCCGCCCCGGCCGACGACTGACACCTCGGCGGTGGTTCCGCCTACGCTGGTCGCTGTGCCAGCCGGGACCACCGCCGCAGGGGCGGACTCAGCCGAGACCATCACCGCCACCTGGCGGGCCGAATCGACCCGCCTCGTCGGCGCGCTCACGCGGATGACCCGCAGCCTCCAGCTGGCCGAGGATCTGGCGCAGGACGCGCTGGTGGCCGCGCTGGAGCAGTGGCCGCAGTCGGGCGTCCCGGACAACCCGGCCGCGTGGCTGATGACCACCGCGAAGCGGCGCGGGGTGGATGCGATCCGCCGCGCCGAGAACCTGCGCCGCAAGACCGAGGAGATCGGCCGCGGCCTGCGGGAGGACGACGGTATGCCCGACCCGGATGCGCAGGTGGACTTCATCGAGGACGACGCGCTGCGCCTGATCTTCCTCTCCTGCCACCCGGCGCTGACCCCCGAGTCCCGGGCCGCGCTCACGCTGCGGGTGGTCGGCGGGCTCACCACCGCGGAGATCGCCCGCGGCTTCCTGGTGCCGGAGAAGACCATGGGACAACGCATCTCCCGCGCGAAGCGGACGCTGGCCACGGCCCGCGCCGAGTTCGAGCTCCCCACCGGCGAGGACCGGACCCGTCGCCTCGACGACGTCATGGCCGTGATCTACCTGATCTTCACCGAGGGCTACTCGGCCACCGCCGGCGACGACTGGATGCGGCCCGAACTCGCGCGCGAGGCGATCCGGCTCGCCCGCATGCTCGCCGAGCTCGCCCCCGCCAAGCCCGAGACCCACGGGCTCCAAGCGCTTCTCGAGTTCCAGGCCTCCCGCATGGCCGCGCGCACCACCGCCGAGGGCGTCCCGGTCCTGCTGGAGGATCAGGACCGCGACCGGTGGGATCACCTGCTCATCCGGCGGGCCGGCGCGGCGCTGCGGCGCGCCGAGGACCTCGCCGGCCGGGGCATCGAGGTCGGGAAGTACTTCCTGCAGGCGGCGATCGCGGCGCAGCACGCGCGGGCCGCGTCGGCCGCGGAGACCGACTGGCGGCGCATCGCGCGCCTCTACGACGCCCTGGCCGAGGCCGCACCGGGCCCGGTGGTGGAGGTCAATCGCGCTGTGGCGCACGGCAGGGCGTTCGGACCGGAGGCGGGGATGACGGTGCTCGACGCCGTCGATCCGGCGGCGTTCGGTCAATCGCCCCTCGTGGCGAGCGTGCGCGGCGATCTGCTGGCCCGCGCGGGCCGGCGGGCGGAGGCCGCGGAGCAGTTCGACGAGGCGGCGCGGCGCACCCGCAACGCCTGCGAGCGCACGATCCTCGAGCGCCGTGCGCGCGAGAACCGCACTGCGGGAGGATGATCCCTCAGCCGCGCCACACGGGCAGCGCGCCCGACGCCAGCGCCGCGGCCAGCGACGGTGCGGCCGTGTCCTTCTCGGACAGGATCGGCTCCACCTCGCGGGGCCAGGCGATCGCCAGCTCCGGATCGAGCGGGTCCACGCCGTGCTCGGCGGACGGGTTGTACTCGGACGACACGTGATAGGCGACGACCGCGCCGTCCGTGAGGGCGCAGAAGCCGTGCCCCAGCCCCTCGGCGACGTAGACGGTGCGGCGGCCCTCGGCGTCGAGGCGCACCGTCTCCACCGCGCCGAACGTCGGCGAGCCGGTGCGCAGGTCCACGATCACGTCGAGGACGGCCCCGTGCAGGCACGCGACCAGCTTCGCCTGCCCCGGAGGGACGTCCGCGTAGTGGATGCCCCGCACCGCGCCCCTGTGGTTCACCGAGACGTTGGTCTGCGCGACGATCAGCTCGTGCCCCGTGGCCTCCCGGAACGCCGACGCCTTGAACAGCTCGAAGAACTCGCCCCGGGTGTCGGGGCGGACGACCGGGTCCAGGACGAAGGCGCCGTCGATCGGCAGTGGTTGCACGTTCACCGGTCCCCCTCCTCGAGCAGTCCACGCAGGTATGCGCCGTAGCCGGACTTGTCCAGACGGTCCGCGTGCGCCAGCAGCTGGGCGTCGTCGATGAAGCCCGATCGCCACGCCACCTCCTCCGGCGCGCCGATCTTGGTGCCCTGCCGCTGTTCCACGGCGCGGACGTAGCCGGTGGCATCGGCCAGGGCGTCGAACGTTCCGGTGTCGAGCCACGCGGTGCCGCGCGGCAACACGTCTACCGCGAGCCGTCCGCGTTCCAGGTAGTGGCGGTTGACGTCGGTGATCTCGTACTCACCGCGCGCCGACGGGCGCAGCGAGCGCGCCACCTCCACGACGGACGGGTCGTAGAAGTAGAGCCCCGGCACCGCGTACTGCGACCGCGGGCGCTCGGGCTTCTCCTCGAAGCCGATCGCGCGCCCGGCATCGTCGAACTCGATGACCCCGTAGGCCCGCGGGTCCGCGACCCGGTACGCGAAGACGGCGCCGCCGTCGATCCCGTCGAAGCGGCGCAGCTGGCTGCCCAGACCCGGGCCGTAGAAGATGTTGTCGCCCAGGATGAGTGCGACGGTCCGGTCCCCGATGAAGTCGGCGCCGAGCACGAACGCCTGCGCCAGCCCGTCCGGCTTCTCCTGCACGACGTACTCGATCCGCACCCCGAACTGGGAGCCGTCGCCGAGCAGCCGCCGGAACTGCGCGGCGTCACTCGGGGTGGTGACCACCAGGATCTCGCGGATACCCGCCAGCATCAGCGTGGAGAGCGGATAGTGGATCATCGGCTTGTCGTAGACCGGGAGGAGTTGCTTGCTGACGCCGACGGTGATCGGGTGCAGGCGACTCCCGGTGCCCCCGGCCAGGATGATCCCACGCATGCGCCCACCTTAACGCCCTACCGCGGCGGGCTATCGTATGCACATGCACATGGTGGTCACCGGCGGTGCCGGCTTCATCGGCGCGAACTTCGTGCGACGCACCGCGGCGACCCGTCCGGACGTCGCGATCACGGTCCTGGACGCGCTGACCTACGCCGCGAACGAGTCCTCGCTGGACGAGGTCCGCGACCGGATCGACTTCGTGAAGGGCTCGATCGCGGACCCGGCGGTGGTCGACGAGGTGGTCGCGGGCGCGGACGCCGTGGTGAACTTCGCCGCGGACACCCACAACGACAACTCGCTGACCGATCCGTGGCCGTTCCTGGACACCAACATCCGCGGCACGGCCGTCCTGCTCGACGCCGTGCGCCGCCACGACGTGCGACTGCACCACATCTCGACCGACGAGGTGTTCGGCGATCTCGCCCTCGACACCGCCGAGCGGTTCACCGAGGAGACCCCGTACCGGCCGTCGAGCCCGTACTCCGCGTCCAAGGCCTCCTCGGACCACCTGGTGCGCGCGTGGGTCCGCAGCTTCGGCGTGCGCGCCACTATCTCCAACTGCTCCAACAACTACGGGCCGTACCAGCACGTGGAGAAGTTCATCCCACGGCAGATCACCAACATTCTCGCGGGCGAGCGGCCGAAGCTGTACGGCGCGGGCGCCAACGTGCGCGACTGGATCCACGTCGACGATCACAACGACGCCGTTTGGGCGATCCTGGAGCGGGGCCGGATCGGCGAGACGTACCTGATCGGGGCCGACGGTGAGCGGTCCAACAGGGAGGTGCTGCGCACCCTCCTGGCGGTGATGGGCCGCCCCGCCGACGACTTCGACACCGTCGCCGACCGGCCCGGACACGACCTGCGCTACGCCATCGACTCCGCGAAGCTCCGCCGCGAGTTGGGGTGGGCCCCCGCGCACGCCGACCTCGATGCCGGCCTGCGCTCCACCGTCGACTGGTACCGGGCCAACCGAACCTGGTGGGAGCCCGCCAAGGCGGCCGTGGAGGCGGCGTACGCGCGGCACGAGCACACCCCGTGACCGTGTCCGATCGTGTGATCTTCGACCGAACCGGCGCGGAAAGCACAGGTCCGGCACGAAAACCTGTTTCAATTGTCGCGACACACACGCGAGCGACGGCCGTCCGGACACCGGCGGCGGCCCCAGAGATCAGAGGTGACACCCATGCCGCCCGAAGGCACCCCCGCCGCTACCGCAACCGCCCCCGCACGGGAGGAGCTCGATACGGCGGGCCAGCGGGAGCGACGCAAGCGCATCATCGACGCCACGCTGGCGCTGGCCCGCAAGGGCGGCTACGACGCGGTGCAGATGCGCGCGGTGGCGAAGAAGGCGGACGTGGCGCTGGGCACCCTGTACCGGTACTTCCCCTCGAAGGTGCACCTGCTGGTCGCGGGCCTGGTGAGCCAGTTCGAGCGGGCCGGCGAGCGGATCGGGAAGACCCAGATCCCCGGGGAGACCTCCGCGGATCGCCTGATGTTCGTCCTCGACCGCAATACGGAGGCGCTGCAGCGCGCCCCGCTGCTCACCGAGGCCATGGTGCGCGCCTTCATGTTCGCCGATGCCACGGCGGCGGCCGAAGTCGAGCGGGTGGGCCGGCTGCTGGAGGACATGTTCGCGCACGCCCTGCGAGTGGAGGATCCGGACGAGCGGCAGCGCGACACGTTCCACCTCATCGCCGATGTGTGGATGGCGAACCTCGTCGCCTGGGTGACGCACCGAGCCTCGGCCTCGGAGGTCCAGAAGCGCCTCAAAGTTGCCGTCGATCTGCTGATTAAAGACTGACAAAGCTGCAGCTCACACCGTACGCAAACAGCAAAAACTGAAACACGTCCTAGTTTTGCCCCGGTAGTTGATACGCTCCTCTCGAAAATACGGAGAGGACAACCGATGGTGGCATTCGGAGGTGGGGCGTGAGGTCCGCGGCGCTGTACCGGCTGTACCGGCTGACCGCGATCTTCACCAAGAGCCTGTCCACGATCGGGCGGTCGGTGGTACTCGCCGGCCAGATCATCGGCTGGACCGTGCGCGGCCTGCTCAAGCGGAACTTCGCCGTCGGCGAGATGATCACCCAGTCCGTGACGCTGCTACGGGTCACGACGCTCCCGGCGATCCTCGTGGCCATCCCGTTCGGCGCCGTGGTCTCCGTCCAGGTGGGCGCGCTCGTCGACACCGTCGGCGCGAACTCGCTGGTGGGTGCGGCCTCGGGCATCGGCATCATCCGGCAGGGCGCACCGCTCGCCACCGGCGTACTACTCGGCGGCGTCTGCGCCTCCGCGATCGCCGCAGACCTGGGCTCCCGCACCGTCCGCGAGGAACTGCAGGCCATGCAGGTCATGGGCGTCGACCCGATCGCCCGCCTCATCGCGCCGCGCATGCTCGCGCTGATGATCATCGCTCCGATGCTGCTCGTCGCGATCGTGGCGGTGGCGATGGTCGTCGCACTCACCGTGTCCGTGTGGCAGTTCGGACTCAGTTCCGGCGGCTTCTGGTCGTCGTTCGGGGCGTTCTCGGCACCGTCCGACCTCGCGTTCGCGGTGCTCAAGGCCGAGACGGGCGCGATGATCGTCGGGCTCGTGGCGGGCCTGCGCGGCCTTGAGGCCTCGGGCGGCCCGCGCGGCGTCGCCGACGGCGTGAACTCCTCGGTGGTCCTGT
Source organism: Tsukamurella paurometabola (assembly GCA_040391845.1). Lineage (GTDB taxonomy): Bacteria > Actinomycetota > Actinomycetes > Mycobacteriales > Mycobacteriaceae > Tsukamurella > Tsukamurella paurometabola_B. Next base: position 14,592 of record JBEBXD010000062.1, read on the forward strand.
CGATCACGCTGATCTTCCTTTCGTTCCTCGGCCTCACCCAGGTGCAGACCATGTTCTTCCCGAGCCAGGTGGCCTGATGACCACGAACGCACCCGCGCCCCCGAAGCCGTCGACTCCGGCACTGAGCAGGGGGCCCGCGTCCCTGGTCGCGCGGATCGGCGAGGCCGTCGTCTTCGTCGCCCAGTCCATCTACCTCGCGCCCGTCGCGCTGCTGAAGTACCGCGGCGAGACCTCCCGGGTGCTCAAACAATTGGCGTGGGGCCGCGGGTCCGTCGTGGTCGACGGTGGCGTGGTGGTGATGATGGTCATCCTGGGCGCGGCCAGCGGCGCCGCCGTCGCCATCGAGGCGTACGCAGGCCTCAACCTCATCGGCTTCGGGCCGCTGACCGGCGTCATCGGCGGCCTCGCGAACATCCGCGAGATGATCCCCATCTCCGCGGGCATCGGCTTCGCCGCCCAGGCCGGCTGCCGCATGACCGCACAGATCGGCTCGATGCGGATCGCGGAGGAGATCGACGCCGTCGAGGCCCTGGGCATCCGCTCCATCCCCTACGTGGTGAGCACGCGGCTCATCGCCGGCATCATCGTGGTGATCCCCGCGTACCTGCTGACGATGGTGCTCGCGTTCCTCACCTGCAAGCTGATCGTGGTGGTGTTCCACGGCCAGGCGCTCGGCACCTACAACCACTACTTCGAGCAGTTCCTCAGCCCCGGCGACATCGCGCTCTCCACGCTCAAGGCCGTGGTCTTCTGCGCCGCCGTGACGATCATCCACTGCTACTACGGGTTCTTCGCCAAGGGCGGCCCCGAGGGCGTGGGCCTGGCGAGCGGCCGCGCGGTGCGCGCCAGCCTCGTCACGGTGCTGACGCTCGACTTCATCCTGACCATCATGTTCTGGGGCGTCACCCCCACGATCATCTTCAAGGGTTAGGGGGACCCGTGTACGAATTGCTCGGCGGCACACCGCAACGGCAGCAGCGGATCTTCTTCACGGTGGGCATCGCCACCGGCGTCGTGATCCTCGCGGCGGCACTGGTCGCGTTCCTCTCCTCCCGCATCCCCGCATCCGATCCGCGGCTCGCGCTCACCGTCGAATCCGCGGACGTGGGCCCGGGCGTCAAGGCCGGAACCAGGGTCACCCTGCGCGGGGTCCCGGTCGGCGTGGTGGATTCCGTCGTGATCCCCCGCGCGGGCGAGGCCCGGGTCGCGGTGCGCCTCGAGCGCGGCGACATCCGCGGCCTCACCGACTCCTTCTCCGTGCGCTACCAGCCCGGCAACTACTTCGGCGTCACCGAGATGGCGCTGGTGCCCGGCCAGGGCGGCTCCGACCTGCGTTCGGGCAGCACCCTTCGGCCGCGCTCGAGCAACGACACGATCTCCGACCTGCTCACCCGCAGCGCGGTCTCGGTGTCCGGCGTCCTCACGCCGAAGCTGATCGAGGTCACCACGAAGGCCACGCAGTACACGCAGGCCATCACCCCGCTGCTGCAGGTGGCGTTCGCCGTCGAACAGCAGAACGCCCGCTCGACGAAGGTGCCGATCGGGACCACCCTGCGCACGGTGCGCAGCACCGTCGACGGTGTGCCGGGCATCGTCGAGGCGGCGTTCGAGGGCTGGTTCATCCCGCAGATCCGCGGTGGGAACGCGGCCGGGACCCTCGACTACACGGTCAACAACTACGACAAGGTCGACAAGACCACCACCCTCCTGGGAACGGGTTTCTTCACCCCGCTGGCCGACATGTTCGGCTCGCACGAGACCGAGTTCAAGCCGGGCACCGTCCTCCTGCAGGTGATCATGGACAGCACCACCAAGGTGATGCGCACGGTGAGCGTGCCGCGGCAGATCGTTCCCCTGATCACCGGGCTCAACCGCTCCTTCATCACCGTCCCGGAGGGCACCGCACTGCAGATGAACATCGTCGCCGACCGCCTGCCGGGCGCCTCCTCCGTGCTCGAAGGGAGGCGATGAGCCATGCGCGCCAAGAACACCCGGGCCGCGATCACGCTCGCCATAGCCCTGATCATCACCCTCGTCATCGCCGCGGGGATCTTCGCGGCCCTGCGCAATCCGGCCGGCGGCGAGACCCGCGACTACGAGGCGCACCTGTCGGACGCGTCCGGCCTGCGCGTCGGCAGCGACGTGCGCCTGCGCGGCGTGCTCATCGGGAAGGTCACCTCGGTCGAGGTCCGCGGCGCCGCGGACGGGAACGGCAACGAGGCGATCGTCGGCTTCTCCGCGCAGAACGATCACCCCGTCACCTCGACCACCCGCATCGCGGTCAAGTACCGCAACCTCACCGGTGAACGCTTCGTCGAAGTCCAGCCGGGCTCGTCCGCCGGCGGCGACCCCACCACGTCGATCCCCATGTCCCGCACCACCCCGTCGTTCGACATCACGACCCTCTTCAACGGCCTGGCGCCGGTGCTGCGCACCCTGAGTCCCGAGGACGTCAACGAGCTGACCCGGAACCTGTTGGGGCTCCTGCAGGGCGACGACACGACGGCCGCGCAGACCTTCGGCGCCATCGACAGGATCACGGCGAACCTCGCCGACCGCCAGAAGGTCATCAAGACGCTGATCGACAACGTCACCCGCGTCGCCAACATGATCAACGACTACTCGCCGCAGGTGATGGAGTTCATCCTCAACTTCGACCTGCTGCTCACCAAGGTGCTCGAGAACCTCAGCGAGTTCACCCGCACGGCCACTTACGGTCCCGGCTTCACCGCCGCTACCAACCGGGTGCTGACGGCGCTGGGCCTCTCCAAGGACCTCGACGTGGAGAAGCTGGTGACCACCGCGTTCAAGGATCCGGGCGCGGCGGTCGAGGCCATGGGCAAGCTTCCCGGCCTGTTCACCGGCGTTGCGGCACTGCTGGGTTCGCCGCCCCAGCCCTGCTCGAAGGGCGCGGCGCAGCTGCCGAACAAGGTGACCGTACTGACCGGCGGAACGAATGTGACGGTGTGCGTGAAATGATCTTCACAGGACGCCCGCCCTGGCGGGGACTCGTGAACCGCAGCACGAAGCTCGGTGCGATCGCCGTCGCCGTGGCGGTGCTCATCGCGGCCGCACTCGCCTACCTGTACGTGCGCCCGCCGGGGCAGAAGGACCTCACGTTCGTCACCCAGGACGCCGCGCTCATCAAGCCTGGCGTGGAGGTGCGCGCCTCGGGCGTGCGGATCGGCTCGATCTCGTCGGTGAAACTCCGCAAGGACGACGTGGAGGTGACAGCACGCATCGACGGATCGGTGTTCGTCGGGGACCAGACCTCGGTCGCGGTACGGATGCTCACCGTGGCCGGCGGCTTCTACGTAGCACTCACCTCCGCCGGGCGGACCGCGCTGGGGAACAAGACGATCCCGGTGTCCCGCGTCAACCTCCCGTACAGCATCGGCGACCTGCTGCAGGACACGCCGGAGAAGCTCGAGCCCGTCGACCGCACCCAGCTCGCATCGTCGATCAAGGCCCTGAGCACCGGCCTCGACGCGAACCCGGGCTCGGTGGACAACATCGTGGAGGGCGTGAACTCGCTGCTCGGCCAGCTGACCGACCAGCGTGACCAGGTCGGCCGCATCGTCAACATCAGCACCCAGTACGCCACCGCGTTCAACGAGCAGCGCGACACGCTCATGAACATGATCCACAAGGCGTCGCTGGCGATCGTCACCCTCGACCGGACCGCGACCGACTTCGGTATCGCCTACCAGGGCCTGGGCGAGATGTTCGGCAAGGTCAAGCCCTTCCTGGAGCTGTACTGGAAGTACCGCGAACCCCTGGGCGATGCCTTCGCCAAGATGGAGGCCGCATTGAAGACCACCGATGTGACGATCCCCGCGATGATCGCCCAGCTGCAGAAGGTGATCGACACGACGCAGCGGAACTTGGAACAACAGGGCAAGCCGATGCCGGCCGATACGGTCCTCGCCAGCCGCCTGTGCTTCCCGACCGCGACGGTGAGCTGCTGATGCGCCCGGTGAAGATCTCCCTGCTGGCCGTGGCCGCGGCGCTCCTCGCGCCGCTCGTCCCCGGCGCGACCGGCGTGGCCGCGGCGGCGTCCAGCACCCACTGCGCCTACCTCGCGGACGGTATCGGCCTGTACCCCGACAACGACGTGACCCAGATGGGCGTCAAAATCGGGTCCGTTACGAAGGTCGAGCCCTCGGGAGACGGGGTCAAGGTCACGTTCGACGTGTCCGGGCGCACGCTGCCCGCGTCGGTCAAGGCCGTGACCCGCTCGATGTCGATCCTCGCCGACCGCTCCCTGGAGCTGGTGGGCAACTACTCCTCGGGCGCCACGCTCAACTCCGGCACCTGCATCACCCGAGCGAACACCGCGACGCCGAAGTCCATCTCCGAGACCACGTCCGCGGCGACGCGACTGGTGGACTCCGTCACGGAGGGCGGCGCCTCGGCCGACCTCGGGAAACTGCTGACCCGCCTCGACACGGAGGTCGGCCCCTCGGTGCCGCCGCGGGCCGCCCGCTCACTGACGAATCTGTCGACGCTGCTGAGCGATCCGGCCGGCTTCCTCGGCGACATCACCACCGTGGTGAGCAACGTGCGGCCGCTGCTGCAGAGCACGGACAGCCAGTGGTCGGAGCTGATCCTCACCCTGCAGCACGTGGGCAACGTGCTCGAGCAGTACGGCAGGATCACCTTCCCCGCCGTGTCGGAGATCTTCCAGACCCTGCCGGTGTTCTTCCTCGTCGGCGACGACGCGATGCGCCGCTACGGGCACGTCATCAGGCCGGGCGCCACGACAGCGGCGGACGCGGTCAAGCTCGCCGCCACGGGCGTCCGCTCCAACGCCGAGCTCGTCCGCGTACTTCCGGTCTTCGGCTCGCAGATCGCGCCGTACCTGCCCCGCGGCGACGACACCCCGTCGACCGTTGCCGGGGTGCCGGTGACCACGGTCGCCACCAGTGATCCGAATGCGCTGTGTGCGCATATCAATGCGCAGGCGCCCGGCGCCTGCTCGGTCGTCGCCGGAAAGGCGCAGACCGCCACCGTCGACCTGCTCCAACTGCCCCTGACGGGAGGCCGATGATGCCCCGCACCCGTAGCGCCGTGCGCTGGCTGCCCCGCCGCGTGACCACGGCGGTCGTGATCGGCGCGGCTCTCCTCCTCGCCGGATGCGGCGTGAGCCCCGCGAACATGGACATGCGCAACCCGATGGCCGGCGGCGACCAGTACGACGTGAAACTCCAGTTCGCCGACGTGCTGAATCTTCCCATCGGAGCGCGGATCTCGCTGGGCGGCCTCACCGTGGGCCGGGTGAAGGCGGTGGACCTCGGCGAGGAGGCCGCGACCGTCACGGCGCGCCTGGACAAGGACGTCTCGCTCCCCTCGGACATCCACGCGTCGGTCCTGCAGGACACCCTTCTGGGCGAGGCGTACGTGCGGCTGGAGGAGCCGGAGAAGCCGAGCGGCACCGCAACCACGCTGCGTGCCGGCTCCGTGCTGCCGCTCGATCAGACCAGCCCTCCCCGGTCCGTGGAGAGCACCCTGACCATCCTGGCCGACTACTTCGGGAGCGGCTCGGTTCAGGACATCAGCCGCACCATCACGCGACTGAACACCTCACTGCCCAAGGACCGCCCACAGTTCGACTTACTCTCCGCGCAACTGAACCGCGACGTGACAGGCATCGGCGCGAACACCACGGAGGTGAACCGCCTGCTGGATTCGGCGACCGAGATGGCCGACCGGATCGCCAAGCAGGAGGCGAACTTCAAGGAGACGCTGGCGCCGTACTACATGAAGTACTGGTTGAACCAGGGCAAGCTCATGTCGAACATCGGCGTGCTGCTGCCCGCCGTGGGCGGCATGCTGCAGCAGGGAACCTGGCTGATCCCGCTGATGAACTCCTCCTCCGATCTGTTCGAGCTGCTCACCGCCGACATGGTGTCGCTGGGTTCCGCGATCCACGGGGGCTCGATCCTGGTGAACAAGAACCTGGTCCCGTTCCTGAACAAGCCGCTGGTGAAGATCGGCTCGGTGAGCACCACCGGCGGGCAGGACGTGACGCCCGGCGCGCTCAAGCTGCTGCGACTGATCGGACAGGCACGATGACCCGCTCCTCAGTCGCCTCCACGATCGGCCTCGTCGCCCTGATCGTCGTCTCGGTGCTTCTGCTGGGAAGCCAGGGTGTGCAATGGTTCTCGCCCTCCGGTGAGCGCACCGCCTACATCAAGCTGACCGACGCCAACGGCCTGCAGGAGGGATCGCGGGTCCTGGACCGCGGCGTCGAGGTGGGTAAGGTCCGCGGCCTCGCGGTGGACGCCGACCGGGTCGAGGTGGAGGTCGGGTACGACCGGAACACCAGGATCACCACCGGCGCCGAGGTCCGCGTGCAGAACCTCTCCGGTCTCGGCGAGACCTACCTGACGATCGCCCAGGGCGACGGGGAGGCCATACCCGACGGTGCCCACCTCGACGGTGTCGTGGACACGGCCGACTCCACCGTCGGCGCACTGTCCGCCTCGCTGTCGCGGCTGATGAAGCAGCTGGACCCCGCCACCGTGCAGCGGCTGCTCGGACGCGCCGACGAGGCCCTGCCGGACGGCGAGCGGACGGTCCCGACCATCGACGCGGGCGCCGTCCTCACCGCCACCTCGATCCTGCGCCAGCTGCCCGACATCGGCGACCTGCTGCAGTCCTTCAACTCGATCACCCCGCGCGCCGGCGACGTGGGCGCGCTCCTGCTGAGCCTCGACGAGCCGCTGCGCACGTTCGGCAAGGGCTACGGCGAGATGGCCCCCAACGCCGTCTCCTATATCAGCCAGGGCGACTACCCGAACGTGATCGAGGACGGGATGCTCGAGCTGTTCAAGGTGATCCAGGGCTTCGAGGACGGGGCGGCGCCCAGCGTGCAGTACCTGTCCCAGCTGGTGCTCCCGTCCGTCCGCGCGATGGCCGAGCCGCTGTCCACGATCGACGCCGGGCAGCTGCTCGACACCGCGCTCACCGCGGTCCGCGGCCGGTCCGGTGCGGTCACGTTGCGCATGGCGTCGCCCGTGCCCGCAGCGGCACCGTCCAGCACTCCCGCGCAGCCCCGCTGACGCGTCCCGAAGGAGAACAGTGACCCTCGCGATCACCGATGTCCAGAGCGCCCTCGCCGAGTCCATCCGCGACTGGGCCGGCCGCGCGCACCCCGTCGACGCCGTCCGCTCCGGCGACGCCGGGGCGGCGGAGAAGGCGTGGCGCACGCTGGCGGAGATCGGCGTCTTCGGCATCACACTCGGCGAGGACCTCGGCGGATTCGGCGGCACCGCCGACGATGCCGCCGCGGCGGTCGAGGCGGCCACGGAGGTCCTGGCGCCGGGGCCGGTGGCCGGCACCGTCGCCGTGGGGGTGCTGTTGGAGCGGTACCTGGGCGGCACCGATCGGCTCGCCGCGGTGCGCGCGGCGCTCGCGACCGGGGAGGCGCCCGCGGCCCTCGTTGTCGACGGTGACGGATCCCTCGCCCCCGACGCCACCCCGCAGTCGCACCTGCTCATCGAATCCCCCACGGGCGCCTGGCATCTACTCCCTCCGGGCCGCGGCGGGGTCACCGTCGAACCGCTGACGGGGCTGGACGTCTCACGCCCCCTGGCGCGGATCCGCTTGGACTCCCCCGTGTTCGACGCCGCCACGGAGGTCCCGGGCCTCACCGCGGACGACGCCCGCGCCGCGCTCGCGGCGTTCGCGGCGGCGGAGGCGTCCGGGGTGGCCGCCTGGACGCTGCGCACCGCCGCGGAGTATTCGAAGGTGCGCGTGCAGTTCGGCAGGCCCATCGGATCGTTCCAGGCGATCAAGCAGATCGTGGCCGACATGCTGTGCCGCTCCGAGCAGTCCGCGGCGCTCGCGTGGGACGCGGCCAGGTCCGTCGGCGCCGGAGCCGAGCACCACCTGGCCGCCGCCGTGGCCGCGGCGGGGGCGCTCGACGCCGCAGTTCAGAACGCGAAGGACGCGATCCAGGTGCTCGGCGGCATCGGCTTCACGTTCGAGCACGACGCGCACCTGTACCTGCGGCGGGCCACCGCGCTGCGGCTGCTGCTGGGCGAGGGCGGCGCGTGGCGCAGGCGCGCAGCGGAACTCGCCCTGACGGGCGTGCGTCGGGGCCTGGACTACCGGGTCGAGGGCGATCACGGCGCCGCGGCCCAGGAGGCGCAGCGGATCGCCGCGCTCCCCGCCGCGGAGCGTCGGCGCGCCCTCGCGGAATCGGGTCTGCTGGTGCCGCACTGGGATCCGCCGTACGGGCGGGGCGCGGGCCCCGCGGAGCAACTGGTGCTCGACGGTGCGCTCGAGGCGGCCGGCGTGGAGCGGCCCACGCTGGTGATCGGCGCCTGGGCCGCGCCCACGATCCTCGAGCACGGCACCGCCGAGCAGGCCGAGCGGTTCGTATGGCCCACCCTGCTGGGCGAGATCAGCTGGTGCCAGCTGTTCAGCGAACCCGAGGCCGGTTCCGACCTGGCCTCGCTGCGCACCCGGGCGGAACGCGTCGACGGCGGGTGGGAGCTCACCGGGCAGAAGGTGTGGACCTCGCTCGCCCACGAGGCGGACTGGGCCATCTGCCTGGCGCGCACCGATTCCGAGGCGCCCAAGCACAAGGGCATCACCTACTTCCTCGTGGACATGCGCACGCCCGGCATCGAGGTGCGGCCGCTGCGCGAGATCACCGGCGACGTGCGGTTCAACGAGGTGTTCCTCTCCGGCGTCCTCGTGCCCGACGAGTGCGTGGTGGGGCCGGTCAACGGCGGCTGGCGGCTGGCGCGCACGACGCTCGCCAACGAGCGGGTGGCGATGAGCGGCTCCGGGCTCGGGGCCCGCCTCGAGTCGTTGCTCGCGGATCCGGGCCCGGATCCGGACCTCGCGGCTCTCGGCGCCCTCGTCACCGAGGCCGCGTCGTGCACGCTGCTCGACCTGCGCGCGGTGATCGCCAGCGTGGGCGGGCAGGATCCGGGGGCGGCGTCCAGCGTGCGCAAGCTGGTCGGCGTGCAGCACCGCCAGGCGGTCGCGGAGGCCTGCCTGAAGCGCCTCGGGCCCGACGGTGCGCTCGCCGCCCCCGAGGATCCCGACGACGCGCGGTACGAGTTCCTGCTCTCCCGCTGCCTGTCGATCGCGGGCGGCACCTCGCAGATCCTGCGGAACGTGGCCGCGGAACAGCTCCTGGGCCTTCCCCGCTCGTAGCCGGTGGCGATCCGCCGTGCCGGTTCCGCGCCACCGGACTGGAACCTGTTCTAGTATCGGGTTATGGACGATTCCGCAGTCTCCGCCGCCGCCGACGCACTGCTCGGCGCCTACGCCGCCGGCACGCCGATCGACCCGATCATCGGCAGGTTCCCCGGGGCCACCATCACCGACGCCTACCGGATCCAGCAGGAGCAGGTGCGCCGCTGGGAGGCCGACGGTGACGTGGTGAAGGGCCACAAGGTGGGGCTCGCCTCGCTCGCGATGCAGCGGCAGATGAACGTCTTCGAGCCGGACTTCGGCCACCTCACCGCGTCGATGTTCCACCTCGAGCAGCTGCCGATCGACGCGTCCACCTGGATGCAGCCGCGGATCGAGCCGGAGATCGCCTTCATCCTGGGCCGTGAGCTCCGCGGCCCGGGCGTCACGGTGGCCGACGCCATCCGCGCGGTGGACTACGTGGTCCCCGCGCTCGAGGTGGTCGACTCGCGCATCAAGGACTGGAACATCTCGATCGTGGACACCGTGGCGGACAACGCCTCCTCCGGCGGTGTGGTCCTGGGCAGCCGGCCCACCCGCCTGACCGACGTGGACCTGCGCACCGTCGGGTGCACCTTCCGCATCAGCGGGGAGCAGGTGGGGACCGGGGCGGGCGGCGCCGTACTGGGCTCGCCGATCAACGCCCTCGTGTGGCTCGCGAACACCGTGGGCCCGCTGGGCACCACCCTCGCGCCGGGCCACGTCGTCCTCCCCGGTTCGATGACGCGCGCCGAGCCGGTGCGCCCCGGCGACACCATCGTGGCGGACATGGGCCCGCTCGGTTCCGTGACCGCCGTCCTCGCCCCCTGAACCCGCCTCACGAAGGAGTGGACATGAAGATCACCATCGGCGAAGCCTGCACCGGATTCGGTGTGTGCGAGGGGATCCGCCCCGACATCTTCGAGGTCAACGACGAGGGCTTCGCGGAGGCCACCGACGAGGGCCTCACGGAAGCCGACCGCGAGGACGTGGAGTACGCCGCGAGTCAGTGCCCAACGCAGGCGATCCGGATCGAGATCTGATCGCTCACACCGGCTGCGCCTTCCTCGCCTCCGCCATCTCCACGGCGATCGAGATGATCATGTCCTCCTGGCCACCGACGTAGCCGCGGCGGCCGCACTCGTACAGGATCTCGTGCGCCGGTACGCCGTACCGCTGCTCGGCCCGCTCCGCGTGGAGCAGGAAGCTCGAGTAGACGCCGGCGTAGCCCTGCACGATCGAGCTGCGGTCCATCACGGGCAGCCGGGTGATGTAGGGCTTCACCACGTCCTCGGCGGCGGCCATCAGCCTGTCCTTGTCCGTGCCGGTGCGCACGCCGAGCTTCTCGAACGTCGCGGAGAGGATCTCGGTGGGCGAGTTGCCCGCCCCGGCACCGAGGGCGAGCAACGAGCCGTCGATCTGCCGGGCGCCGGCGCGGTGGGCGAGCACGGAGTTGGCCACGCCGAAGCTGAGGTTCTGGTGGCCGTGGTAGCCCACCTGGGCGTCCTCGCCGAGCTCCGCGACGAGCGCGGCGACCCGGTCCGAGGCGTCCTCGAGGATGAGGGCGCCGGCCGAATCGACCACGTACACGCACTGGCAGCCCGCGTCCGCCATGATCCGGGCCTGCTTGGCCAGTTCCTCCGGGGTGGTCTTGTGCGAGAGCATCAGGAAACCCACCGTCTCCAGCCCCAGGTCCCGGGCCGCTCCGAAGTGCTGGATCGAGACGTCCGCCTCGGTGCAGTGGGTCGCGATGCGCAGGGCGCCGGCGCCGAGATCGGCCGCGACCCGAATGTCCTCGACGGTGCCGAGGCCGGGGAGCATCAGCACGGCGATCCTGGCCTGCTGCGCCTCATCGACCGCGGCGGCGATGAGCTTGCGTTCGTCCACCAGGGAGAAGCCGTAGTTGAAGGTGCTCCCGCCCAGTCCGTCGCCGTGCGTCACCTCGATCAGCGAGACCCCGGCGTCGTCGAGCGCGCGCACCGTGTCGCGCACGTTCTGCTCGGTGAACTGGTGCGCCATCGCGTGGCTGCCGTCGCGCAGCGAGGTGTCCACGATGCGCACGTCCCGGTCCGGGTCGTTCCAGAGTTCTCCGTTGATGCCGGTCATGCCTTCACTCCTGCCAGGATCCGCTCGGCCTGCAGCTCGCCCACGCGTGCCGCCGCCGCCGTCATGATGTCGAGATTGCCCGCGTACGGCGGGAGGTAGTCGCCGTTGCCCGCGACTTCGAGGAACACCGCGACGCGGGCCTTGCCCTCCCAGCCGGGCCGCGGCTCGTCGTACTGCGGCTCCGCCTTGAGCGTGTAGCCGGGAACGTACACCTGCACGTCCTTCACCATCTGCTCGACGGAGGCGGTGATCGCGTCGCGATCCGCTTCCGGGTCGATGGCGCAGAACACGGTGTCGCGCATGATCATCGGTGGCTCCACCGGATTGATGATGATGATCGCCTTGCCCTTGGCGGCGCCGCCGACCTCCTCGATCGCCCGCGCGGTGGTCTCGGTGAACTCGTCGATGTTGGCGCGCGTGCCGGGGCCCGCCGAGCGGGAGGAGACCGAGGCGACGATCTCCGCGTAGCTGACCGGCGTGATCCGGCTGACCGCGTGCACGATCGGGATCGTGGCCTGCCCGCCGCAGGTGATCATGTTGGTGTTCGGCGCGTCCAGGTGGGCCGTGAGGTTCACCGCGGGGCTCACCAACGGCCCGACGGCCGCGGGTGTCAGGTCCACGGCGACGATCCCCGCCTCCGCGTACCGCGGCGCGTTCGCCGCGTGCGCCCCGGCCGAGGTCGCCTCGAACACCAATCGGGGAAGCTCGGGTCGGCCGAGCAGCCAGTCGACACCCTCCGCCGAGGTATCGAGCCCCTGCTCGGCGGCGCGCTGAAGTCCATCGGACGCGGGGTCGACCCCCACCATGTAGCGCACGTCGATGTGCTCGCTCCGTTGCAGTTTGGCCAGGAGGTCGGTGCCGATGTTGCCGGGCCCGACTATGGCGGCCGTCACTTTTTCCTTCATGCCATCACGATTCCCCGGACTGTCGCATTCACCAACCATCTCGTTCCGTTGAACGGAACGCAGTTGTGGGACCAGTGAGTACAGGTGGCAGCATGGACGGGTGGAGCCCGATCAGCGGAACGACGGTGCGGTGGTCACCCGGGTCGCCGCGCTGCTGTCCGCGTTCCGCCCGCGCGACGAGGCGTTGGGGGTGTCCGAGCTCGCGCGCCGCACCGGGCTGCCCAAGTCGACGGTGCACCGCCTGACCGGCCACCTCGTGGCGGCCGGCCTCCTGGAGCGGACGGGCACCGAGCTCCGGCTGGGCCTGCGGCTGTTCGAGATCGGCCAATTGGCCACCGGGCAGCGCGATCTCGTGGACGCCGCCCGGCCCGTTCTGGCCGACCTGCGCTCCGCCACCCGCAACACCGTGCACCTGGCGCGGCTCGAGGGGACCGAGGTGGTGTACTTCGAGGTCCTCCCCGGGCCCGACGCCCCCGACCTTCCGTCCCGGGTCGGGGGGCGGATGCCCGCGCACGCCACCGGCGTCGGCAAGGCGATCCTGGCGTATTCGGCGGAGTCCGCGGTGGCCGCGGTGATCACCGCCGGCCTGCCCCGGATCAGTGGCCGCACCATCACCTCCGCAGCGGTCCTGCGCCGCCAGCTGCAGCGGGTGCGCGAGGAGGGCGTGGCCTACGAACGCGAGGAGTCGAGCCGCGGCACCGTCTGCGTGGCGTGCCCGATCCTCGACGCCGACGGTGCCCCCGCGGCGGCGGTCTCGGTCGCCGGGTGGAGCAACCGGATGCGCCCGGAGCGGGTGGCCCCGGCCGTGCGCACCGCGGCGCTCACCCTCTCGCGGGTCGCGTCCCGATCGGCTCGAAGTGGAGGGTGACCGAGGGCTCCGGCGCGGCGAAGTCGACGAGCGCGACGCCGCGGCGGTCACCGTCGTACACCGTGGCGGTGACGGCGTCGCCGGACGCGAGCACCTTGCCCACCTGCAGGCCGCGCACGTGCAGGAGATCGGC
>JBEBXD010000063.1:0-27654 GCA_040391845.1 Tsukamurella paurometabola
CTGCTCGACCGGGCCGCGGGCCAGCACCGCCTCGACCCCGCTGCCCTGCGCGGCGCCCTCGCCGACCTCGCCGAACTGTGGCTCAGCACGCACGGCGTCGCCGCGGGCATCGGCCCCGACAGCGGGCTCGCGCTCGTCGCCGTCGGCGGGCTGGGGCGGCGGGAACTCCTGCCGCACAGTGATTTCGACCTGCTCCTCGTGCACGATGACGGGCTCGACCCCGAGCGGGTGACCGCGGTGGCCGAGAGCATCTGGTACCCGCTCTGGGACGCGCACATCAAACTCGATCACAGCGTGCGCACCGTGCCCGAGGCGGTGCGGGTCGCGCAGTCCGACCTGACCGCGGCCCTCGGCCTCCTCGACGCGCGGCACATCGTGGGCGATGAGGAGATCACCAATCTGCTCATCAGCGGGGTGCGGCGGCAGTGGCGCGCCGACATCCGTTCCCGCGTAGACGATCTCGCCGAGCAGGCCCGCCAGCGATGGCGGCGCACGGGGGAGATCGCCCACCGCGCCGAACCCGACCTGAAGAACGGCCGCGGCGGCATGCGGGACGTGCAACTGCTGCAGGCGCTCTCGCTCGCCCAGCTGACGGACGGGATCCCGACACCGTCGGCCAGCCCGGGCGGCGCCACCGGCAACGACCTGGCAGCCGCCTACGGCCGGCTCCTGGACGTGCGTACCGAACTGCACCGCGTATCCGGCCGGGCCCGCGATCAGGTCCGGGCGCAGGAGGCCGACGAGATCGGGGCCGCACTGCGGCTCGGCGACCGGTTCGACCTGGCCCGCACCATCAGCGACAGCGGCCGCACCGTGGCCTACGCCGTGGACACCGGACTGCGCACCGCGCAGAACGCCGTGCCCCGGCGCGGCCTGTCCCGGCTGCGCCGCCCACCCGTCCGGCGGCCCCTCGCCGAGGGCGTGGTCGAGCACGCCGGCGAGGTCACGCTCGCCCGCGACGCCCGGCCCGACCGTGACATCGGGCTCACCGTCCGGGTCGCCGCCGCGGCCGCGGCCTCCGGGCTCCCCATGTCGGCCTCCACCCTGCGGCGGCTCGCCGAGATCGCGCCCGTGCCCCGCAGCCCGTGGCCCGCCGAAACCGTGGCCGACCTGCTCGCGCTGCTCGGCGCCGGGCGGGGCGCCGTGCCGGTGATCGAGGCGCTCGACCGCACCGGCCTGTGGGGCCGGCTCTTGCCGGAATGGGGTGCGGTGCGCGACCTTCCGCCCCGCGACGCCGTGCACACCTGGACCGTGGACCGGCACCTCATCGAGACCGCCGCGCACGCCGCGGGCCGCGCCACCGACGTCTCCCGCCCCGACCTGCTCGTGCTCGGAGCGCTACTGCACGACCTGGGTAAGGGCCGCGGCGGCGACCACAGCGTGATCGGCGCCGAACTCGCCGAGGCGATCGCCGCCCGCCTCGGCTTCGACGCGAAGGACACCGCGCTGCTCTCGGCGATGGTGCGGCACCACCTGCTGCTGCCCGCCGTCGCGACCCGCCGCGACCTCGACGATCCCGCCACCGTGGAGGCGGTCGCCGACAAGATCGGCCGCGACCCGGTGCTGCTGGAACTGCTGCACGCGCTCGCCGAAGCGGATTCGCTCGCCACCGGCCCCGGCGTGTGGGGCGAGTGGAAGTCCCGGCTCATCGGCGAACTGGTCCGCCGCACCGCGCGGGTCGTCGCGGGGGAGCCGGCACCCGAGCCCGAGCCGGTCCCCGAGGAGGTGGCGGCGCTCGCCGCGTCCGGCGGCACGCACGTGCGGATCAGCCCCGAACCGGCGCTCGGCACCCACACGTTCCGGGTCGTCGTCGCCGGCCCCGACCGCCGCGGCGTGCTCGCCCGCATGGCCGCCGTGCTCGCGCTCGCCGGCCTCCGCGTGCACAGCGCCAGCGTCGCCGCGGTGGGGGAGTCCGCCGTCAACACCTTCCTGGTGGTGCCCGTGTTCGGCGATCCGCCCGACCCCGCCGTCGTCCGGCAGCGCCTCCTCGCGGCCCTCGACGGCGCCGACGTGCTCGCCGAGCTCCGCGCCCGCGAACGCGCCGCCAACGCGCCCGTCGACGGCGCCGTCGCGTCGCCCCCGCTGCGGGTGGCCGCGCCCCCGCGGCTGCACTGGTTCGACGGTGCGCCCGGCACCGTCGTCCTCGAGGTCCGGGCGGGCGACACCCCCGGCCTGCTCGCGCGGATCGCCGGCGCCCTCGACGACGCGGGCGTCGACGTGCGCTGGGCCAGGGTCGCGACCCTCGGGGCCACCGCCATCGACGTGTTCTGCCTGACGGTGCCCGGGGACGATCCCGCCGTCCGGGCGCGCGCGGAGGGCGCCGTGATCGCCGTGCTGCCGGACGTCACGCCGACCGAGCAACCGGACGACGGGCAGACGCAGGACACTCGGTAGGCTGGGGGAATGTTCGAATCCCTCTCCGATCGGCTCACAGGCGCGCTCAAGGACCTGCGCGGCAAGGGCCGGCTCACCGACGCCGACATCGACTCGACGGCCCGCGAGATCAGGCTCGCGCTGCTCGAGGCCGACGTCGCGCTGCCCGTGGTGCGCGCCTTCGTGGCCAAGGTCAAGGAGCGGGCCAAGGGCCAGGAGGTCTCGGCCGCGCTCAACCCGGCCCAGCAGATCGTCAAGATCGTCAACGAGGAGCTCGTCGCGATCCTCGGCGGCGAGACCCGGCGGCTGAACCTGGCGAAGACCCCGCCCACGGTGATCATGCTCGCCGGCCTGCAGGGCGCCGGTAAGACCACGCTCGCCGGCAAGCTCGCGCACTTCCTGAAGAAGCAGGGCCACACGCCGATGCTCGTGGCCTGCGACCTGCAGCGGCCCGGCGCCGTCGACCAGCTCAAGATCGTCGGCGAGCGGGCAGGCGTCCCCACCTTCGCGCCGCACCCCGGCACCTCCGTCGGCGGCGAGGGCACCCTGGGTGTGAGCGCGGCGGACCCCGTCGAGGTGGCGCGCGGCGGCATCGCCGAGGCCCGGGCCAAACAGCACGACGTGGTGATCGTCGACACCGCCGGCCGCCTCGGCATCGACGAGGAGCTGATGGGCCAGGCCCGCGCGATCCGCGACGCCGTGGACCCCGACGAGGTGCTGTTCGTCCTCGACGCCATGATCGGCCAGGACGCGGTGACCACCGCGCAGGCCTTCGCCGCCGGCGTCGACTTCACCGGCGTGGTGCTCACCAAGCTCGACGGTGACGCCCGAGGCGGCGCGGCCCTCTCGGTCCGCGAGATCACCGGCAAGCCGATCCTGTTCGCGTCCACCGGCGAGAAGCTCGACGACTTCGACGTCTTCCACCCGGACCGCATGAGCTCCCGGATCCTCGGCATGGGCGATGTGCTCTCGCTCATCGAGCAGGCCGAGCAGCACATGGACCAGCAGAAGGCGGAGGAGGCGGCCGCCAAGATCACCTCCGGCGAGCTGACGCTCGAGGACTTCCTCGACCAGATGCTGATGATCCGCAAGATGGGCCCCATCGGGAACCTGCTGGGTATGCTGCCCGGCGCCGGCCAGATGAAGGACGCCCTCGCCGCGGTCGACGACAGCCAGCTGGACCGCATCCAGGCGATCATCCGCGGCATGACCCCGGCCGAGCGGGCCGACCCGAAGATCATCAACGCCTCCCGCCGCCTCCGCATCGCGAAGGGCTCCGGCGTCACCGTGACCGACGTCAACCAGCTGGTGGACCGGTTCTTCGAGGCGCGGAAGATGATGTCGCAGATGGCCGGCTTCGGCGGCGGAGGCCCCAAGCGGCTGTCCAAGCGCAAGCAGAAGGGCAAGCAGGGCAAGAAGAACAACCGCGCCCGCCAGAGCGGGCCCGCGGCGCCGCGGATGGGCGGCGGCTTCCCCGGTATGCCGGGCATGCCCGCAGGCATGGACCTCTCCGGCATGCCCAAGGGTCTCGACCAGCTGCCCCCGGGCCTCGAGGGCATCGACATGGCCGCGCTGGAGGAGCAGCTCCGCAAGAAGAAGCGGTGAAAGATCGCCGCCTCTCGTCGATCTCGCGGACATGACCCCGGCGTGTCGAAGCCTCCGCCCGGTGAAGTTTCACGACGTAGGCTGGCGCGGTGAGTGATCTGCACTTCTCCGGCGTCGTGCTGCCCGGCGGTGGCACCGAGTTCTGGGTGTCCGACGGTGCCGTGCACCTGTCCGACCCGGGCGGGTCCGGCGGGCGCACCGAACTGAGCGGATTCGCGGTACCCGGCTACGTGGACGCCCACTGCCACGTCGGCATCGTCGAGGACGGCGAACCGGACCTCGTGCGCGGCCGCGCGCTCGCCCTCGAGGACGTCGCCGTCGGCGTCACCGTGATCCGCGAACCCGGCTCCGACCTCGACACCTCACCCCTCGACGGGCGGCCCGGGCTGCCCCGGTTCGTGCGCATGGGCCGGCACATCGCCCTGGTCAAGCGGTACACCCGCGGCCTCGGCGAACAGCTCGACGATCCCTCCCAGCTGGTGGACGCCGTGCGTCGCCGCGCCGCCGAGGGGCACCCGTGGATCAAGCTGGTCGGCGACTGGATAGACCGGTCGATCGGCGACCTCGCGCCGCTCTGGCCCGACGACGCTCTGGCCGAGGCCGTCGCCGTGGCCCACGACGCCGGGGCGCGGGTCACCGCGCACGTCTTCGGCGAGGACGCCCTCCCCGGGCTGCTCGCCGCCGGCGTCGACGCGATCGAACACGGCTCCGGCCTCACCGACGACACCATCGCGACCATGGTCGAGAAGGGGATCGCGCTGGTGCCCACCATGATCCAGATCGAGAACTTCCCCTCGATCGCCGAGCCCGCGGCGGAGAAGTTCCCCGCCTACCACCGCCACATGACGGCGCTGTACGACCGTCGGCGGGCCACCTTCCGCGCGGCGTGGGAGGCCGGCGTCGCCATGTACGCCGGCACCGATGCCGGCGGCTTCAACGTGCACGGCGCCCTGCCCCGCGAGATCGAGGCGCTCGCCACCGTGATGCCACCCGAGGAGGCGCTCGCCGCCGCGTCCTGGCGGGCCCGGCAGTGGCTCGGATTCGGCGGCATCGACGACGGCGCCCCCGCCGATCTCGTGATCTACGACCGGGATCCGCGCACCGCCCTCGCCCACGGAGGCCTGCCGGCACCGTCGGCCGTGGTCGTCCGCGGCGACCTCGCCGACCTGCCCCGCTGACGCCCGCCCCGCACCGTCGCCCCTCCCTAGCGGGGCGTGCTGCGCCTCCGCGTGGCGTGCATTCCCCATGTCCATGGACGTAGGGAGGTGGCCGCCCCTCTAGGGAGAGCCACGAGCGCAGCGAGGCGAGCGGAGCGAGGCGGTCAGGCTTCGGACGGTGCCTGCTTCGCCGGCCGGGGGCGGCCGACCCACCACTGCGCCTTCGGTGCCCGGCTCAGGAGCTCGACGATGCCGAGGGTGATCGCCATCGTCAGGACGTAGGCGACCGCCGTGCCGAACGGGGCGGGCAGCACCGTCGGGAGCCACGCGGCGCCGTCGGACGTCTTCGGCAACAACAGCGTGGACAGCACCATCACGTGCACCAGGAACACCCCGAACGACCGCTTCGCCCCGTACGAGGCGAACCGCGTGAGCCGCGGCAGCCGGTGCCGGTTGCGCGCCAGCAGCAGGCCGACGGTGTAGATGGCCGCCACCAGTACCACGTACAGCACGAAGTTCGCCGGCTGGAACACCGCCGACGCCACGATCGGCGCCGTCTCCTCGCTCAGGCGCACCCGGTACAGCACCTGCGCGCCCACCGCGGTGAGGATCGCGACCCCGAACACCAGCGGCGCGTGCCGGATCAGCACCGCCTCGATGCGCTCCCGGTGGAACGCGGCCACCACGCCCAGCAGGATGAAGAACTGATACGGCACGAACGTGGCGTACAGGTGCCAGAAGTTCTCGCCCCACCACCCCTCGGTCGGGTTCCAGTAGGTGGCGGCCACATAGATGCCCACCTGCAGGGCGGCGCTCACCGCCAGCACGGCGCCGTGGAACCGGCGCGTACGCTCCACGAACGCGAAGATCAGCGGGAACAGCAGGTAGATCTGCAGGGTCACGAAGATGAAGTACAGCTGGTAGCCGTTGATGCCGCCCCACTTGAGGCTGTTCCAGAAGTCGCCGAACCGGTGTGGGATCGAGCCCGCCTCGCCGCCGACCACCATGTCGTACGCCCAGTACGCGAACGCCCACAGCACGAACGGGATGGTCACCAGCGTGAGCCGTTTGCGCCAGAACCGCACCGGGCTCAGCCGGGCGCCGCGCTCCACGATCCCGTACGCCAGCACCAGGCCGGTCAGCGCGAAGAACGCGTTGCGGGTGAAGTGCAGGTTCATCGCGATCGCGTTGGTGACGGTGCCGTTGACCTCGTCGTTCGTGTTCGTCAGCGTATGGATGAACACGACCAGCGCGAACGTGATCGTGCGCACGAAATCCAGCTGGTACAGGTAGCCGCCGCGTCGAGGTGCGGCCGCGGCGTCCTCGGTGGCTACCGGGGACGCCTGGGGTCGATCCAGGTGCGTGGCCATGATGACGAGTCTGCGGTCCGTTCCTGCGAGGGGGCTGAACGCGGCCTGGCAGGGTCTGCACCGGGCTGGCGATGCGGCGCGCAGGCTACGACGGTCGACCTTACCTGCCGGTAACTGTCGCGATCGCGACACCGGTTGTCGGACGGCGAGGTCACGTATGCGCACCGTTTCGCCCCCGAGTTTACCCGCCGCGCACGCCGAGGCCGGGACGCGCGTGTCCCTCGCCGCCGGCCCGCCCGCACCGGGACCGCCCGCGAAACGGACCGTCAGTGGTGGAACGGGGTCCTTCCGGCGGCCCGCCCGCCGCCCGTTCGCAGGCGATCGAGCACCGCGGCCACGTCGTCGCGGAGCTTGCCCGCCAGATCGCCCGAGAAGCCCTCCCGCACCACGATGCGCAGCACCGTCACCTCCTGCGCGTCCGCCGGCATCGTGTACGCCGGGACCTGCCAGCCGTGCGCGCGGAGCTCGTGCGAGACGTCGAACGCGGTGAACGGCGCGTCGCCGTCGACGGTCAGCGTCACCACGGGCAGCGCCGACCCGTCGCTGACCACGTGCAGCTCGGGCAGCTCGGCGAGGCGGCGCGCGACCCAGGTGGCGGTGCCGCGCAGCGCCTGCATGATCCGCGTGTACCCGTCCCGGCCCAGCCGGACGAAGTTGTAGTACTGCCCGATGATCTGCGCGCCCGGGCGGGAGAAGTTCAGGGTGAACGTCGGCATGTCGCCGCCGAGGTAGTTGACCCGGAACACCAGGTCGTCGTCGAGGGCGGCGTGGTCGCGGAAGACCACGAAGCCGATCCCCGGAAAGGTGAGGCCGTACTTGTGCCCGGAGGCGTTGATCGACGCGACCCGCGGCAGCCGGAAGTCCCAGGCCAGCTCCGGATCCAGGAACGGCGCGACGAAGCCGCCGCTCGCCGCGTCGACGTGGACCGGCACGTCCGGGCCGCCCGCCTCCGCGAGCTCGTCCAGCGCCGCGCACACCCCCGCCACGTCCTCGTACTCCCCGGTGAACGTGGTGCCCAGGATGCTGACCGCGCCGATCGTGTTCTCGTCCACGGCGGCCCGCACCTGCTCCGGGGTGATCACGTACCGGCCCGGTTCGATCGGCAGGTACACCGGCTCCACGTCGAAGTAGCGGCAGAACTTCTCCCACACCACCTGGACGTTCGAGCCCAGCACCAGGTTCGGCCTGCTCGCGTCCAGGCCCGCCGCTCGCCGTGCCTTCCGCCACCGCCACTTCAGTGCGAGGCCCGCCAGCATGACCGCCTCGGAGGAGCCGATCGTGGACGCTCCCGTGGCCGACATCGGATCCGCCGGGTCCAGGTCCGGGGCGTGGAACAGGTCCGCGACGATCGCGACGGTCCGGGCGTCGATGGCGGAGGTCGCCGGGTACTCGTCGTGGTCGATCGCGTTCTTGTCGAAGGACTCGGCCATGAGGGCCCGGCCCTGCTCCTCCATCCAGGTGGTGACGAACGTCGCGAGGTTCATCCGCGACTGCCCGTCGAGCATCAGCTCGTCGTGGATGAAGCGGTACGCACCGGCGGGCGTGCTCTCCTGATCGGCCAGCCGGGCCCGCGGCAGGGGATCTGTACCGAGGCGCCCTGCGTAGGCGGGGATGAGGACGGCGTCGTCATCGAGAGGATTGCTACTCATGTCCGCACGTTACCGCCGACCCCGGCACGGAACGGCGCCGCAGGCGACCGAGCCCGATCCGGCGACGGCGATTTCGCGCAGCTCGGACGGCATGGCACAATGGATCGCTGCTGACCGGCAGCGGCTGAGATACCGCCCGGCGGTCACGCAACCAGACGGCAAAACCGGGTGCGCTCATCCTGGCGCATCGCTGAATTGCACACGTGACTACAACCGAAGGACCACGACACATGGCTGTCAAGATCAAGCTCACGCGGCTCGGCAAGATCCGCAACCCGCAGTACCGCGTCGTCATCGCCGACGCCCGCACCCGTCGTAACGGCCGCGCGATCGAGTCGATCGGCAAGTACCACCCCAAGGAGGAGCCGTCGCTCATCGACATCGACTCCGAGCGGGCGCAGTACTGGCTCGGCGTCGGCGCGCAGCCGACCGAGCCCGTCCTCGCCCTCCTCAAGATCACCGGTGACTGGCAGAAGTTCAAGGGCCTCCCCGGCGCCGAGGGCACCCTGAAGAAGGCCGCCGAGAAGCCGTCCAAGCTGGACCTGTTCAACGCCGCGCTCGCCGAGGCCGACAAGGAGCCCACCGCGGCCGCCACCACGCCCAAGAAGAAGGCGGAGAAGGCGGACAAGCCCGCCGACGAGGCTCCGGCCGAGGCCGACAAGACCCCGGCCGAGGGCGAGTAAATGAGCGCCGTCGTCGCCGATGCCGTCGAGCACCTCGTGCGCGGCATCGTGTCGAACCCGGACGACGTGCGCGTCGACCTCATCACCGGCCGTCGCGGCCGCGTGATCGAGGTCCACGTGAACCCGGACGATCTGGGCAAGGTCATCGGGCGCAGCGGCCGCACCGCGACCGCGCTGCGCACCCTTGTCACCGGCATCGGCGGCAAGGGGATCCGGATCGACGTCGTCGACACCGATCGGATCCGCTGACCGAAATGGAGCTCGTGATCGGGCGCGTCGCCAAGTCGCACGGCATCCGCGGTGAGATCGTCGTAGACGTGCGCACCGATTCGCCCGAGCTCCGCTTCGCGGACGGGGCCGTCCTCACCGGGCGGCGCCCCCGCGAGCAGCAGTCCCGGACGTACACCGTTGCAGCCTCCCGGAACCATTCCGGGAGGCTGCTGGTGCGTCTGGCCGGGGTCGACGACCGCACCGCCGCCGACGAACTGCGCGGCACCCTGTTCCTGATCGACTCCGCCGACGTGGAGCCCAGCGCGGACCCCGACGAGTTCTACGACCACGAACTCGAGGGCCTCGCCGTGCGCACCGTCGGGGGGGAGGACGTGGGCACGATCGCCGAGGTCCTGCACGCCCCCGGCGGCGAGCTGCTGTCGGTGAAGGCCGGCGACGGCCGCGAGATCCTCATCCCCTTCGTCACGGCGATCGTCCCGCACGTGGACGTGGCCGGCGGGGTGGTCACCGTCGACCCGCCCGACGGGCTCCTCGACCCGGAGTGACCGCCGTGCGCATCGACGTGGTGACGATCTTCCCCGAATACCTCGCGCCGCTGCGGCAGGCGCTCCTCGGCAAGGCCGTGGACAGGGGCATCCTCGAGTTCGGTGTGCACGACCTGCGCGACTGGACCCACGACGTGCACAAGGCCGTCGACGACTCGCCTTACGGCGGCGGCCCCGGCATGGTCATGAAGCCCACCGTGTGGGGGCCCGCGCTCGACGACGTGTGCCCTGACGACGCCCTGCTCGTGGTACCCACCCCGGCGGGGGTCCCCTTCACCCAGGCGATGGCGCGGGACTGGGCGCACGAGCGGCACATCGTGTTCGCGTGCGGCCGCTACGAGGGCATCGACCAGCGCGTGCTCGACGACGCCGCGCGCCGCGTCCGCGTGGCCGAGGTGTCCATCGGCGACTACGTGCTCATCGGCGGCGAGGCCGCCGTGCTGGTCATGGTGGAGGCCTTCGCCCGCCTGATCCCCGGCGTCCTGGGCAACCGGCTCAGCCATCAGGACGATTCGTTCTCCGACGGTGCCGACGGCCTCCTGGAGGGCCCGTCGTACACCCGGCCCGAGACGTGGCGCGACCTCACCGTGCCGCCGGTGCTCCTCTCGGGCGACCACGCCAGGGTTGCGCGGTGGCGCCGCGAACAGTCGCTCGCGCGGACCGCGGAACGCCGGCCGGACCTGTTGCCGCACACGGGGACCGACTGAGGTCGAAGGAGGAGCCCATGCCCCTGGAGTTGTTCGACGAGGAGGCCGCGCCGCCCGAGCGGCACGGCGGACCGGTCCGGCTGCGCCTGGCCGTGCTCTCCGGCGTCGTCGTCCTCGTCCTCACCGCCGCGGTCACCCTCGTGACCGGCGGCCTGATCTGGGCCCCGGTGGCCGCCGTCGCCGCTGCCCTGCTCGCGTGGATCGTGGCCGACCGGGCGCTGCGCCCCGTCGCGGTCCTGGAGCAGCGGTACCGCGGGCTACTGGACGGCGACCCGCGGCTGCGCATGACCGAGCCCACCGGCGAGGACGAGCCCGCCCGGCTCGCCCGCACCATGAACAGGGCACTCGACCGGCGGGAGAGCGGCGCGGACCGTCGCCTCGAGTTCGTCGGTGACGCCGCCGACGCGGTGCGCGGCCCCCTTGCGGCGCTGCGTGCGGACCTCGTCGCCGCCCGCAACGCCGCAGACCCCCATGACGCCGGGGCGCTGGACCGGGCCGTCGCGGACGCCGAACTCCTGCAGTCGATCACCGCCGACGTCCTGCTGCTGGCCCGGCTCCGCGCCGGGGAGCGCCCGCACCGCGAGATCCTGCCCTGGTTCGAGGTGATGACCGACGTGCGCGCCCCCGTCGGGGTCGGCTTCTCCGTCGAGGGTGACCTCGCGACACTCGTCGTCGGCGCCCGCTCCCACCTGGCGGTCATGCTGCGGTACCTGATCGACGAGTCCGCCGCGCACGCCGCCTCGGCCGTCGTCCTGCGGATCGGCACGTTCGACGATGCCGTGGTCCTGCGGGTGGACGACGACGGTCCGCCCGTCTCCGCCCCGGAACGCGAGCGCGCCCTCGCGCCGTTCGCCGACGGGGACGATTCCACCGGTGACGGTCCGGTGCCCGGCGGCACCGGCCTGGGGCTGGTGATCGTGGCCGAGATCGTGCGCGCACACGGCGGGTCCATCCGCATCGAGGACTCGCCGCGGGGCGGAACCCGGCTGCGCGTCGAGTTCCCGGCGGTCGCCGCCATCGACCACCGCAACCCGGGGCGCCCGACCCGCAAGAAGTCGCGATCCACCACGGAGCTCGGCGCACCCGGGGCATGATGGGCGCAGCGGCGGGCGTGGGGGCGCCCGCGGATTCGGGGGAATCATGGCTGAGGTCAGCGGCGCCGCAGCGCTGCTCGCGGACGTCGAGCGCCGCGAGGCCGAGCTCGCGCGCCTCGACGAGGAGTTCCGCACCGCCCGGGTGACCGCGCGGTCGCAGGACCGCACGGTGGCCGTCACCGTGGACGTGCGGGGGCACGTCGTGGACGTGGAGCTGGCGCCGGGTGCGTCGCGGGCGCACCCGCCGGAGCGGCTCGGCCCCCTGATCGCCGACCTCGCCGCCCGGGCGGTGGAATCCCTGACCGCGCACTACGAGCGGCGCGCGGAACTGACCCGGGTACCGCGATGACGTTCGAACTCGACCCGGACCACTGGGAGCGGCGGGCGCGCGCCGTCGACGCCCTGGCGGAGACCCTGCAGGGGCCCGAACCCCTTCCGCTGCCCGATGACCCGTACGCGCACGCCCTCGGCGGCGTCCCCGCCGAATCCGACGCCGCGGCCCGGGACCTGCACGCCGCCGCGGTCGCCGACCTGCGCGCGCTGGCGGCGCGGATCCGTGCCCGGGCGGGTGCCGCCGCGGCGGCGGACCGCGCCGGCGCCGACGCGATCGAGGCCGTCCGGTGACCGCGCCGCAGTTCTGGCCGCAGGAGCCGGGACCATTCACGCCTGCCGCGCAGGGCTACGCCGCCGCGCACGACGCGGCCCGGAGCATCGCCGCCGGACTGGGGCTGGACGGCCCGGCGGGGGCGCTCACCGCCGCGGCCGAACTCGATGCCGCCCGCGCCGACTTCCACCGCGGCTACGCCCTTCTGGTGCAGGACACGCGGGAGCGGATGACGGACGTGGCCGCCCGGACGGCGCTCGCGCGGCTCGAGATCCGCGGCCGCAACGCGCCCGGCGACCCCGGGGCGGAGGAGGCGGCGGCCCTGGCCGACGAGCGCGGGCGGGCCGAGACCGAGGACGCGGCCGAGGAGGCCCGCCGCAGGGCGGCGGAGCTCGCCGCCGGGCACGGCGCCGCGGTCGGCGGCCTCGCGCCGATCTCCGCACTCGCGATGCTCGGCCGCACGCCGGGGGCCGAGGGCGCCCACCGCCCCGCCCACTACGCGGCGCCCGCCGCCGCGCCCGCCGACCTGGACCTGCGGCTGCGCGAGTTGAGCGGCGCGGTGGGCGGCGCGGCGCGCGGGTGGGTGCGCATGGCCGTCGCCGCCGTCGCCGACGAGGACGGCCGGCCGTGGCGGCTGATCGGCACCACCGAACTGGACGGCTACCTGCGGCCCGGGGTGGTGCTGCGGGAGGGGGAGCTCGCCGCGGGCAACGAGATCTGGCCGGAGCTGTCGATCGTCACGTTCTGCGCGGCGCACGGCTTCGCGCCCGGCCCCGTGGTGGGCGCCGTGGAGCCGCCGCCGGAGGTGAGCGAGTACCTGCGGGACAACGGATTCCACCCCACGTGGTCGCCGGACGCGTGGAACGCGGGCTGGGGGGACGCCGATGCACCGCTCGACTAGCCTGCCCGACCTCGCCGACGCCGTCGCCGCCGTGCCCGCGGACCGCAGGCACGCGGCGGGCGTCGCGCTCGTGGCCGGCGCGCTCGATCGCGCCGCCGGTCCCGCCCTGGACGTCGCGGGTGAGGTGCTGCTCGACGAGCGCCGCGCCCCCGGCTCGCGGCGCGGGGAGGCGGATCGTCTGGCGGCGGCGGCCGAGCGTTGCGACCGCGACGCGCACGCGCGGCGCCTCGACGGGGACCACAGCGGCTACGTCCTCGGCTTCCAGTCCGCGCGGGTGTTGACCGCGCTGCACTTCCTGGTGCGCGACGGCGGCGCGGGACTCGCGGACGTCGCCTACGAGGCGGTGATGGTGTGCGGCGCCACGGAGCCGGTGATCGCCGATCTCGTCGGTGCCCGCCGGTAGGGTGGCCGCGTGAATTCGAGCGCGCCCAGCAAGTCCGTATCCGCCCGCATCGCCGAGGAGCTCTCGGTGGGGGAGAACCAGGTGGCGGCAGCGATCGCGCTGCTGGACGAGGGGTCGACGGTGCCCTTCATCGCCCGGTACCGCAAGGAGGTCACCGGCAGCCTGGACGACGCGCAGCTGCGCGCGCTCGAGGAGCGGCTCGGCTACCTGCGGGAGCTCGACGACCGCCGCGCCGCGGTGATCGCCTCCATCGAGGAGCAGGGCAAGCTGACCGAGGAGCTCCGCGCGGCGCTGCTCGCCGCGGAGACCAAGGCCCGCGTCGAGGACATCTACCTGCCGTACAAGGTCAAGCGCCGCACCAAGGCGCAGATCGCCCGGGAGAACGGCCTGCAGCCGCTCGCCGAGCGGCTGCTCGCCGATCCCACGCTGGTTCCCGAGGAGCTGGCCGCGGAGTACCTCGGCGAGAACGTCGCCGACGCGGCGGCGGCGCTCGAGGGCGCGCGGCACATCCTGGTGGAGCGCGCGGCCGAGGACGCCGAGCTCGTGGGCACCGTCCGCGAGAAGTTCTGGGCCGATTCCACCCTGCGCACCGGGGTCCGCGAGGGCGCGGACCCGCAGAAGGCGCAGAAGTTCCGCGACTACTTCGAGTTCTCCGAGCCCCTGGAGCAGATGCCCAGCCATCGCGTACTCGCGGTGCTCCGCGGGGAGAAGGAGGAGGTGCTCACGCTGGCGTTGGACGGCGGCGAGGACGCCGACTACGAGGCGATGGTCGCGGCCACGCTGGGGATCTCGAACCAGGGGCGGCCCGCCGACAAGTGGCTGGGCACCGTCGCTCGGTGGGCCTGGCGCACCAAGCTGATGGTCTCCGCGACCGTCGACGCCCGGACCCGGCTGCGCCAGCGCGCCGAGGACGACGCCGTAGGCGTGTTCGCCACCAACCTCAAGGACCTTCTGCTGGCCGCCCCGGCGGGCACCCGGCCCACCCTCGGGCTCGATCCGGGCTTCCGCAACGGCGTGAAGACCGCCGTCGTGGACGGCACCGGCAAGGTGCTCGACACGCTGATCATCTACCCGCACCAGCCGCAGAACCAGTGGGACAAGAGCAAGGCGCTGCTGGCGGCGCTCGTCGCCCGGCACGGCGTGGAGCTGATCGCCATCGGCAACGGCACCGCCTCGCGGGAGACGGACGCCCTGACCACCGAGCTGCTCGGGGAGATCAAGAAGTCCGGGGCGCGCGTGCCCGCGAAGGCGGTGGTCAGCGAGGCCGGCGCGTCGATCTACTCGGCGTCGGAGTACGCCTCGCAGGAACTGCCGGACATGGACGTCTCGCTGCGCGGCGCGGTCTCCATCGCCCGCCGCCTGCAGGACCCGCTCGCCGAGTTGGTGAAGATCGATCCCAAGTCGATCGGGGTGGGCCAGTACCAGCACGACGTGGCGCAGGCGAGCCTGGCGCGCAGCCTGGACGCGGTGGTGGAGGACGCGGTGAACGCTGTGGGCGTGGACCTGAACACCGCGTCGGTGCCGCTGCTCGCGCGCGTGTCCGGGGTGTCGGAGGGGCTGGCGGCGTCGATCGTGGCGCACCGGGACTCGGCGGGCGCGTTCCGCAGCCGCAAGGGGCTGCTGGATGTTCCGCGCCTGGGCCCCAAGGCCTTCGAGCAGTGCGCCGGCTTCCTGCGGATCCGCGGCGGCGACGATCCGCTGGACGCGTCCGGCGTGCACCCCGAGGCGTACCCGGTGGTGCGGACGATCCTCGACCGGTCCGGGCTCGCCCTGGCGGAGCTCATCGGCAACGGCCCGGCGCTCGCGAAGCTGCGGCCCGCGGAGATCGCCGCGGAGCTGGGCGACGAGCGCTTCGGCGTCCCGACGGTGACCGACATCCTCGCCGAGCTGGAGAAGCCGGGCCGGGACCCGCGGCCGGCGTTCGCGACCGCGACGTTCGCGGACGGGGTGGAGAAGGTGTCCGACCTCAAGCCCGGCATGGTGCTCGAGGGGGTGGTGACGAACGTGGCCGCGTTCGGCGCGTTCATCGACGTGGGCGTCCACCAGGACGGCCTCGTGCACGTGTCCGCGATGAGCGACAAGTACGTCTCGGATCCGCACGAGGTGGTCAAGTCCGGTCAGGTCGTGAAGGTCAAGGTGGTCGACGTGGACGTCGAGCGGCAGCGCATCGGCCTCTCGCTGCGCCTCAACGACGATGCCTCCCCCAAGGATCGCGGTCCCCGCGGCGGTGGGCAGAACCGTGGTGGGCAGCCGCGGGGTGGGCAGCCGCGCGGTGGGCAGAACCGCGGGAGCCAGAACCGCGGGAGCCAGAACCGGAACCAGGCGCGAGGTGGGGGAGCGGCCCCGTCGGGGTCGATGGCGGACGCGCTGCGCAAGGCCGGCTTCGGCAAGTGATCTTGTGTGGTCCCGGGGGCTTTACTACCTGGGATGACGGTGCGCGGCGCTAGGTTGGAGGTATGTCCACCTGGTTCTTCCGCGACATCGTGGAGGCGGGACGGCTACCGCTGTTCTCCTTCTTCGTCGGGCTGATCGTGGGCTTCGTGTGCATCAGGATCAGCGTGCGGCTGATCCGCGCGGATGTGCGGTGGTGGTTCGGCAACGTCAAGCCCGGCGGCCTGCACCTGCACCACATGGTGTTCGGGGTGGTCCTGTGCCTGGGCTCGGCCATCGGACTGATCGCGAACTTCGACAAGGCGACCCAGACCACGGCGGCGGTACTGGCGGGCATCTTCGGGCTGGGCGCGGCGCTGATCCTGGACGAGTTCGCGCTCATCCTGTACCTGCGTGACGTGTACTGGCAGGAGGAGGGGCGCACCTCGGTGGACGCGGTGTTCGTGGCGATCGCGATGAGCGGCCTGCTGCTGCTCGGGCTGCGGCCGCTGGATCTGGTGGACGTCGCGGGGTTCCGTGACTCGCCGGAGCGGATCGCGCAGATCGGTTTCGGGCTGATCAGCCTGGGGACGGCGGCGATCGTGCTCCTCAAGGGCAAGATCTGGACCGGCCTGATCGGCCTGTTCTTCTTCCCGCTGCTGCTGATCGGGGCGATCCGGCTGTCCCGGCCGGGTGCCCCCTGGGCGCGCTGGCGGTACGGGCAGGACTCCCGTCGCATGCTCCGGGCGCTGCGCCGTGAGCGTCGCGTGCGCCGCCCGTTGATCCGGGCGAAGATCGCCGTGCAGGAGCTGATGGCGGGCCGGCCGGACCTGCTCCCGAACCTGCGCGAGGATGCGGAGAAGGAGCTGGACCGCACCGTCGTGCCCGCGCCGTCGCCGCCGCGCCGGCCCCGGTCGATGTCCCGGCGGCTGACGATTTCGAGAAACCGGCGCCGATCTGGCACAATCAACAGGTTGCCCGGGCTGCGTGCTGCCCGGGTGTATTCGGCTGCGGAGCGGCCGGAAAGCCAGGAGTACGAACCGGTCGAACCCCCGCGGCAGTAGTCGCGACGGGCCGCCAGGGTCCTCTGCTCGCGAAAGACGTGTAAGAAACGGATGATCCAGCGATGAACACGCTCGACTTCATTGACCAGCAGTCCCTGCGCAGCGATGTGCCCGACTTCCGCCCCGGCGACACCCTTGACGTGCACGTCAAGGTCATCGAGGGCAGCAAGGAGCGCGTCCAGGTGTTCAAGGGCGTCGTGATCCGCCGCCAGGGTGGCGGCGTGCGCGAGACCTTCACCGTGCGCAAGGTGTCCTTCGGCGTCGGTGTGGAGCGCACCTTCCCCGTGCACTCCCCGAACATCGCCAAGATCGACGTGCTCACCCGCGGTGACGTGCGTCGCGCGAAGCTGTACTACCTGCGCGACCTGCGGGGCAAGGCGGCGAAGATCAAGGAGAAGCGCTGACACCAGCGCGCCGGCGGTCCGAGCGACTGCCGCACAGCACTCCCGAGCGCCCCACGAGTCCTTGCGGACCGTGGGGCGCTCGTCTGTCCCCGCTGAGGATCGGCCGAGAGAGATGGCACGTCGGGGAGGAGCTCGATGGGTGCCGAGCCTGTCTCTCGTGCCCGGGCTCGATGCGGAGTTGCTCAGCGCGATCGGTCCGCGCCCGCGCATCGTGTACTCGCACCTGTGACGGGTGTTGCCGCCGCCCGCATGCGACCGCCCGTTCGGCGTGCGGCTCGGTGGCCGGTCGGAGCGCGGCGCTGCTCGGTACTGTGTACCTCGTGCCCGAGCAGACGAACTCCCCGGAGACCCCCGAGCCCGACGATTCCGTGCCGGAATCCGCCGGACGCGGGGGTTCTCCCGTAACCGGGGGCGACGGCCCCGCTGAGCCGACGGCGGACCGTCGGACCGGGGGGCGGCACGCCGCGCCCGAGCCGGACCCGGAGGAGCGCGCCGCCGGCAAGGGCGGGAAGACGAAGGCCGGTAAGGAGAAGAAGACCAACTGGCCGCTGGAGATCGGCGCGATCGTGCTGGTCGCGCTGGTGCTCAGCTTCTGCCTGCAGACCTTCGTGGGACGGCAGTGGTACGTGCCGTCGGAGTCGATGGAGCCCACGCTGATCGGCTGCGCGGGCTGCACCGGCGACCGGATCGTGACGCAGAAGATCAGCTACTTCGCCGGCGACCCGAAGCCCGGCGACGTGATCGTGTTCCGCGCCCCCACCGAGTCCTGGGGCCTGGAGCCCGTGCAGCCCGTGCGCTCGGCGAACACGGTGATCCGCGGCCTGCAGGAGGGCCTGTCGTACGTGGGACTGCAGCCGCCGAACGAGAACGACCTGGTCAAGCGGGTCATCGCCGTCGGTGGGCAGACGATCCAGTGCCGGCCCGACACCGGGGTGACGGTGAACGGCAAGAAGATCGTCGAGCCGTACCTCGCGGACACCGCCAAGGAATGGGCGAAGACGCACGGTTGCTGGCCGCTCAATTACGAGAATCAGGCGGGTACGTTCGGTCCGATCACCGTGCCGGACGGAAACGTCTTCGTGATGGGCGACAACCGCACGCAGTCCGCGGACTCGAGGTACCACCTCGACGACCGGCTGCAGGGCACGGTGCCGAAGGCGGACATCCGCGGCAAGGTCGTGGCGATCATCTACCCGTTCAGCCGCTGGCAGACGGTGAAATCGATCGATCCGCAGCAGGGCTAGGGGCGGATGCGCGACCGCTGGCCACCACGGCCCGTCGTCCGGGCCTCGTCGGGCTTGAGCACGTTGGAGACGGTGCTCGGCCGGGCCGGGCTGGGCCCCGTCGCGGGGATCGACGAGGCCGGGCGCGGCGCCTGCGCCGGGCCGATGACGGTGGCCGCCTGCGTGCTCCCGGCACGGATCCCGGCCTCGCTGGCGCGGCTCGACGACTCGAAGAAGCTCACCGAGAACGCGCGCGAGCAGCTGTACCCGAAGATCCTCGAACACGCCGTGAGCTGGTCAGTGGTGTCGATTCCGGCCCCCGAGATCGACCGGATCGGGGTGCACGTGGCGAACATCGTGGGGATGCGGCGGGCCGTGGCGGGCCTGCAGGTGCGGCCGGGATACGTGCTTATCGACGGTTTCACGGTGCCCGGGCTGGGCATTCCGTCGCTGCCGGTGATCGGCGGTGACGCGTCGGCGTCGTGCATCGCGGCGGCGAGCGTGCTGGCCAAGGTGACGCGCGACCGGGTGATGACGGAACTGGACGCCGATTTCCCCGGTTACGGCTTCGCGGTGCACAAGGGGTACTCGACGGCCGTGCACATGACCGCGCTGGGGGAGCTGGGGCCGAGCGTTCAGCACCGCATGCGGTACCAGAACGTGCGGGCCGCGCTGGCCGCGTCGGATCGGAACGCGGCGGCGGCGCGGTAATCTGGAGCGGTTACGACCGTTGGCATCGGGTGAGGAGGACTTTCGTGAGCGCTGAGGATCTCGAGAAGTACGAGACCGCGATGGAGCTCTCCATGTACCGCGAGTACAAGGACGTGCTGAGCCAGTTCACCTACGTGGTCGAGACGGAACGCCGCTTCTACCTGGCGAACGGGGTCGACCTGATCCCGCGCAACGCGGACGGCGAGGTCTACTTCGAGGTGCGGATGACCGACGCGTGGGTGTGGGACATGTACCGCCCGGCGCGGTTCCTCAAGCAGGCCCGCGTGGTCACGTTCAAGGACGTCAACATCGAGGAACTCGATAAGCCGGAGCTGCGACTCCCGGAGTGAGCGCCGGGCACCGCTGACCGGTTCGACCGCAGGCACCGTTCCCCTCGGGGGCGGTGCCCTACCGCGTAGCCCCGACCGTCGTGGGTACGGCCTTCGCGTTCCTCGTGGTCATGATGGGGACCACCCTCCCCACGCCTCTCTACTCGATCTACTCCGCGCGGCTCGGATTCAGTCCGCTCACGGTGACCGTCCTGTTCGCGGTGTACGCCCTCGGCGTGGTCGCGGCGCTCACCGTTTTCGGCCGCCTCTCCGACGAGATCGGCCGCCGGCCGGTGCTGCTGGCGGCCGTCGTGCTGGCCGTGGTCAGCGCGTTGCTGTTCCTCCTGCCGCCGTCGCTGCCGCTGCTGATCGCGGCGCGCGTCGTCTCCGGGCTCGGGGCCGGGTTGATGAGCGGCACCGGTACCGCGGCGGTGATCGACCTGTTCGCGCCCGAGCGGCGGGCGGTCGCGGGCACCCTCGCGGTCGCCGTGAACACCGGTGGCCTCGCGGTGGGCACGCTGCTGGCGGGCGTGGTCGCCGACCTGTCCTCCTCGCCGCTTTGATCTCGGCCGTGGTGCTCGGCCTGTTCGGCGGCCTGTGCCTGAACGCCGGCATCGCGAGCACCGTGGAGCAGGTGGCGCCCGCGCATCGCGCCGAGGTCTCCTCCTCGCTGTTCGCGGGCCTCTACGCGATGCTCGCCGTCCCCGCGATCGGGGTCGGCGCGCTCTCCGCCGCGATCGGCCTCCGGGCCGCCGGTCTCGTCTTCTGCGCGCTCG
The DNA here is from genome assembly GCA_040391845.1 of Tsukamurella paurometabola. Classification (GTDB taxonomy): domain Bacteria; phylum Actinomycetota; class Actinomycetes; order Mycobacteriales; family Mycobacteriaceae; genus Tsukamurella; species Tsukamurella paurometabola_B. Next base: position 20,200 of record JBEBXD010000063.1, read on the forward strand.
TGGCCGCCCTCGCCGCCGTGGTCTGTGTGGTCGAGGCGCGGTCGGCGCGGGCCCGCTGACCGGCTGTTACGGTGGCGCGATGACGCAGACGGAGCGCGCGGTGGGGCGGCCGCGCAGCGAGGAGGCGCGCACGGCCGTGCTGCGGGCGGTGGACGACAAGCTGGTCGAGGTGGGGTACGCCGCCATGACGATGAAGGGCATCGCCGAACGCGCCGGAGTCGGCCGGCAGACCGTCTACCGCTGGTGGACCACGAAGGCGGAGATCCTGCTCGAGGCCAGCGCCGCCGACGCCGCCGCGGAACTCGCGGTGGAGCCGCGGGCGACGGCGCTCGAGGACGTGCGGCACTTCCTCGCGGCGGTGGTGCGCTTCCTCACGGAATCCGATGCGGGACTGGCGTACCGGGCCCTGATCGGTGAGGCGCAGCACGATCCGAAGGTCGCCGAGCTGATGGCCGGGGCCGACCCGCTCGGCGACGCGGCGAGGGTCGTGATCGAGCGGGACCGGGCGGCGCCGGCTGGCCGCCGAGCTCGATCCGGTGGTGGCCGCCGCCGAACTCGTGGGGCCGGTGCTGTTCCGGATCCTGGTGCAGGGCGCCGCGATCGGCCGGTCCGAGGTGGCGACGCTCGCGGAACACTTCGTCCGACAGTGAGCGCTCCGCCGGCCGCTTCCTCCACAGATTTGCGTACATAACGTTTTTCCTCCACAGGCACCGTCCTCCGCGACGGTGCCCGTGGTGTCCGGGGCGCACGATCGGCGCATGGGGAACAACGAGACGGGGCGCGCCGGCGAGGACGTGGTGTGCGACTACCTGGCCGGCCGCGGGTGGACGGTGCTGGCCCGCAACTGGCGGTATTCGGGCGGGGGACTGCGCGGCGAACTGGACGTGATCGCCCGCGCCCCGGACGGGCTGCTCGCGATCGTGGAGGTGAAGACCCGGTCGGGCACCGCCTTCGGGACGGGCTTCGACGCGGTGACGCCACGCAAGGTGGCGCGGCTGCGGGCGCTGACGGCCCGCTGGCTGGCGGAGACCGAGGGCGCGTTCGCGCAGGTGCGGATCGACGTGGCCTCGGTGTTCGCGCCGCCCGGTGGGCCGGTCACCCTGGAGTACCGGGCGGGGGTGGCGTGATGTCCGCGCTCAGCAAGGTGTACTCGGTGGGGGTCACGGGGGTCGACGGTGCCGTGGTCGAGATCGAGGGCTGCATCGGGCCGGGCCTGCCCGCGGTGCACCTGGTGGGCCTGCCGGACGCGGTGCTCAAGGAGTCCCGCGACCGGATACGGGCGGCCATCGTCAACCTGGGGATCAGGTTCCCCGATACGCGGGTCACGGTGGCGCTCTCGCCCGCGACGCTCCCGAAGGTCGGCTCGGTGTACGACCTGCCGCTGGCGATCGCCATCCTGCTGGCCGCCGAACGGGTGCAGGCGGGGCGGATCGACGGCGCGGTCCTGCTCGGCGAGCTCGCCCTGGACGGGCGCGTGCGCGGCGTGCGGGGCGTGCTCCCGGCGGTGCTCGCCGCGAAGGAGGCCGGATTCGCCCGCGCCGTGGTCCCACTCGCCAACCTCGACGAGGCGGCGCTGGTCGAGGACATCGACGTGCTGGGCGCGGCCCACCTCTCCGAGGTGCTGGCATGGCTGGCGGGTGAGGGGGCGCTCGCCGTCCCGCAACCGCACGTCGCCGACGAGCCCGAACCGAACACGGCGGACCTTGCGGATGTGGTGGGGCAGCCGATGGCGAAGTACGCGCTGGAGGTGGCCGCGGCCGGCGCGCACCACATCATGATGACCGGGCCGCCCGGCATCGGGAAGACGATGCTGGCCTCGCGGCTGCCCGGGATCATGCCCGCGCTGGGGCGGCGGGAGGCGCTGGAGGTGAGCGCGATCCACTCGATCGTGGGGAACCTGCGCGCCGACCGGCCCCTGATCACGGTGCCGCCGTTCGTGGCGCCGCACCAGACCTCCTCGGTGAGCGCCCTCGTCGGCGGCGGCACGGGCCTGGCCCGGCCGGGTGCTGTCTCGCTCGCCCATCGCGGCGTGCTGTTCCTCGACGAGTGCGCCGAGATGGGTCCCCGTTCCCTCGAGGCGCTGCGGACCCCGTTGGAGGAGGGGCAGATCCGTCTCGCCCGCCGCGACGGCGTGGTCAAGTACCCCTCGCGGTTCCTGCTCGTGCTCGCGGCGAACCCGTGCCCCTGCGCGCCCGCCCGAGACAGTGACTGCACGTGCACGGCCACGGTGCGCCGCCGCTACCTGGGGCGCCTGTCCGGCCCACTGCTGGACCGGGTGGACCTCTGGGTGCAGATGGAACCGCCCGGCTCCGGTGCGCTGCACGCCGATGGAACCGGCGAGGAGACCAGTGCGACGGTGGGGGCGCGGGTTCGGGCCGCGCGCGAGGCGGCCGCCGCGCGGTGGGGCGCCGAGGGGTGGGTGACCAACTCCGAGGTGCCGGGCGTGGTACTGCGCCGCCGGTTCCGGCTGCCGGCCAAGGCGCTGCGCCCGCTGGAGGCGTACCTGCGCTCCGGGCAGATCACCGCCCGTGGCGCGGACCGCTCGCTGCGGCTGTCGTGGACGCTCGCCGACCTGCGCGGACTCGACCGCCCGGGCGAGGCGGAAGTGATGCAGGCCTTGCAGTTCCGGGACGAGGGCCGGCCATGAGTGAGGAGACGCGGCGGGCGTGGGCGTACCTGAGCCGGGTCGCGGAGCCGCCGTGCGGGCCGCTGGTCGGGCTCATCGACGCGGTCGGGCCGGTGGCGGCCGCGGACATGGTGCGCCGGCAGGAGTTCGCCGACGGCTTCGAGAACGTGGCCGACGGCACCATCGGGCGTGCGGGGACCGACCGCGCCGCCGCGGACCTGGCGCACATCGCACGCCTCGGCGGCCGGCTGGTGACCCCCGACGACGAGGAGTGGCCCGGGCACGCGCTCCAGCGGCTCGCGGAACGCATCCCCAGCGAGGAGACCGACCACGAGGACGAGGTGCGCGAGCTGCGGCCCGTGGCCCTGTGGGTGATCGGCGGCGGCAGGCTCGACGAACTGCTCGAGCGGTCGGTGGCGATGGTGGGCACCCGCGCGCCGTCGGGCTACGGGGAGCGGGTGACGGACGACTTCGCGGCGGGGCTGGCCGCGGAGGGGTTCACGATCGTCTCCGGCGGCGCCTACGGGATCGACGGTGCCGCGCACCGCGCCGCCCTCGCCGCCGAAGGACAGACGGTGGCGCTGGTCGCCGGCGGGCTGGACCGGCCGTACCCGGCGGGGCACGCCGGGTTGTTCCGGCGGATCGCGGAGTCCGGCCTACTGGTCTCGGAGTACCCGCCCGGCGGTGTGCCCGCACGGCACAGGTTCCTCAACCGCAACCGCATCGTGGGCACCGCGACCGGGGGAGTCGTGGTGGTGGAGGCGGGTTTCCGCTCCGGCACCAAGAACACGGCCACGTGGGCGCGGCGGCGCGGGGTCGCGGTGTGCGCAGTTCCGGGGCCGATCACCTCCGCCACGTCCGTGACCTGTCATCAGCTGATCCGGGCGGGTGCGCGCCTGGTCACCCGGCCCGCCGAGGTGATCGAGGAGATCGGCCGCATCGGCGAGCTCGCCGGTGAACTCGCCGTCCCGGCGCGCCCGACGGACGGGCTGGACGCCGCCGCCCTCCGGGTGCACGGCGCGCTCCCGGCGAAGTCCGCGCTGCCGATCTCCGAGATCGCCGTGGTCGCGGGGCTTCCCGCCCGCGTGGTGATGGGGCAGCTCGCCCTGCTCGAGACCCGCGGTCTCGTGCGGCGCGACGGTGCGCTGTGGCGGCTCGTGCCGGCGGAGGCGGCGTCGTGACCGCCCGGCCGCGGATGCGCGGGCGGGTGCCGCCGTGGATGCGGCGCTGGGGGATGCGACGCTGCAGGATTCAGTGTGCGGGCGCGTCCTCCGGGGCGATCAGCTCGCCGTTCTTCATCAGCTCCGGATCGGTGCACGAGGAGAGGTCGAAGCAGCACGGGCGGCGCTTGCCCTCCCGCATCTTCGAGATCGTCACGTCCACCCGCTTCGCGCGGGTCGCGGGGCTCTTGGTGGCGCCGATCCACCGCACCCACTCCCACCGGGCCATCGGCGTGATGTCGGTCCACACGTCGGCGGTGTCGGCGGCGTCGTCGAGCGCGGCGCGCAGATCGGCCGGCACCTCCGGTTCCGGCCACTCCTTCGTGGGCGTGACGTCCACGGCCACCTCGTCGCCCGGTGCCACCGCGGCGTCGTCCAGTGCGATCCAGTGCCCCTTGCGGCCGTCCGGCTCGACCACCGTGCGGAACTCGGCGCCGCCGAGCGTGCCGGCGACCGCGACCTGGCCCCGTGAGGGCAGCGCGGCGCTGGCTTCGGCGGGCAGCCGGACCAGGACCCGCCCGGCGATCAGCTCGGCGGGGGCGGTGAAGCGGACGGCTTCGGCGGTGCGCGCGGCCATCGGGATCTCCTCAGGTTCGGTGGCTCTGTGTTCCTCACCGAGACTACGAGCACCACCGCGGCCGGGCTTCTCGATTCCTGACCTCCTCGGCGGTCGCCGTGCACCCCCGTGAGGCGGATGAGGGTTATGGTGGTCATGTGACTGATGTGCTGCAGGAGTACGCGACGTACCTGCGGCTCGAGCGCGGTCGCAGCGAGCACACCGTGCGCGCCTACCTGGCGGACGTGAACGCACTGCTCGCGTTCGCGGCCGAGCGCGGAGTGGCGGCCGACCGCCTGGACCTCGCGACACTGCGGGCCTGGCTGGGGGAGCGGGCCGCCTCGGGCGCCGCCCGCACCACCCTGGCGCGGCAGGCGTCCTCGGCCCGCACCTACACCGCGTGGGCCGCCCGGCGCGGGCACCTCGACGCCGATCCCGGGGCGCGGCTCAAGGCGCCGCGCGTGCACCGCACCCTGCCCGCCGTCCTCTCCTCCGACGATGTCGGGCGGGCCCTGCACAACGCCGCCTCCGGGGCCGCAGAGGGTGATCCGATCGCGGTGCGCGACCTCGCGGTCGCGGAAACCCTGTACGCCACCGGGATCCGGGTCAGCGAGCTGTGCGGGCTCGATCTCGGTTCGCTCGACCACGGCCGCCGCGTGCTCACCGTGATCGGTAAGGGCGACAAGGAACGCACGGTGCCGTTCGGGGCGCCGGCCGCGGCGGCGCTGCGGCGCTGGCTCGATGAGGCGCGCCCCGCCCTCGCCGACGAGCACTCGGGCGACGCGCTGTTCCTGGGCGCGCGGGGGAGGCGGCTCGACCCGCGGCAGGCGCGCACCGTCGTCCACGAGATCACCGGGTCGGTCCCGGGCGGTCGCGAGGTGGCGCCGCACGGGCTGCGGCACACCGCCGCCACCCACCTCCTCGACGGGGGTGCGGACCTGCGTGTGGTGCAGGAACTCCTGGGGCACTCGTCGCTCGCGACCACTCAGCTGTACACCCACGTGTCCGTCGCCCGGCTGCGGGCCGCGCACGAGCAGGCGCACCCGCGCGCGTAGCCGCCGGCCGTGAACGGCGGCCGTGATCGCGGCCGCCGTGACCCGTCAGTCGCGCCAGTTGCGCTCGAACGGCAGGCGCCAGGCGTTCGGGGCGATCAGCTGATGGATCGAGTTCGGCCCCCACGAACCGGGCTCGTACGAGCGCACCGGCGGCGGATCGTCGAGCAGCGGAATCGAACGCTCCCACAGGGATTCGATGCCCTCGGCGGTGGTGAACAGCGTGTGATCGCCGTTGATCGCGTCCAGGATGAGCCGCTCGTACGCCTCCAGCACGTCGTCGGCCTGCTCGGTGTCCTCGGTGGAGAACTGCATCGAGAGCTTGGACAGCCGCATGCCCGGGCCGGGCCGCTTGCCGTAGAACGAGAGCGACACCTTGGACTCGTCGGCGAGGTCGAACGTGAGGTGGTCCGGGCCCTGCTGGCCGATCCCGGAGCCGGCCGGGAACATCGACTTCGGCGCCTCCTTGAAGGCGATCGAGATGATCCGCATGCCCTCGGCCAGCTTCTTGCCCGTGCGCAGGTAGAACGGCACACCGGCCCAGCGCCAGTTGTCGATCCGCGCCTTGAGCGCGATGAACGTCTCGGTGTCGGACTCGGGATCGACGCCCTTCTCCTGGCGGTACCCCGTGTACTGGCCGCGGATCACGTCCTCGGGCCGGACCGGCTCGAGCGACCGGAAGACCTTGTTCTTCTCCTCCGAGATGGCCCGCGGTTCCAGCGCGGTGGGCGGCTCCATCGCGACGAACGCCATCACCTGGAACAGGTGGGTGACCACCATGTCCTTGTACGCGCCGGTGGGCTCGTAGAAGGCGGCGCGCGCATCGAGCCCGAGCGATTCCGGGACGTCGATCTGAATGTTGTCGATGAAGTTCCGGTTCCAGATCGGTTCGAACAGGCCGTTGGCGAACCGGAACGCCAGGATGTTCTGCGCCGCCTCCTTGCCGAGGAAGTGGTCGATGCGGAAGACCTGCTTCTCCTCGAACGTCTTGTGCACCTCGTCGTTGAGGGCGATCGCCGATTCCAAGTCCTCGCCGAACGGCTTCTCCATGACCACCCGCGAGCGCTCGACCAGGCCGGCCTTGTCGAGGGTGGAGATCACGGCGGTCGCCGCCTTCGGCGGCACGCTCAGGTAGTACAGGCGGCGGACCCGGTTCACGTCGCCGCCGGCGTCGGCGTCGGCGAGTTCGCGTTCCTTCTCGGCGACCTTGGCCGCGAGTGCCTCCGGGCCGGCCGAGGTGTTCACGTACGAGAGTTCGGGGGCGAACCGGTCCCACTGCTCGGGCGTCAGTTTGCGCGCGCCGTACTCGTCGATCGACTCCTTGGCGAAGGTGCGGAACTGCTCGTCCGTCATGTCGTCGAGGCTGGTCCCGATCACCCGCATCTCCGGCGCCAGGCCCGAGACCGCCAGGTAGCCCAGACCGCACAGGAGTTTGCGTCGCGCGAGATCGCCCGTGGCTCCGAACAGCACCACCAGGGTGGGCTCGTTCTGCGGGGCGTTGCGGGATCGCCGCGTGGAGCCGCTCGGGTAGGCGATCGTCTGGGCCTGAAGGAGCCGGTCCGCCGTGGAGTCTTCCGTGCTCTGGTGGGGGGTAGTCGCGTCGCTCACCGTGGAATCGTCGCACTCTCCGACGGCCCGCGCGCGGCGGCTCGCGGAATCACCCTCCGGGATCGCCGTCGGGGAGCAGGCGGACGGGCGCCGCGCCGACCAGGAGCAGCGGGTTGAAGTACTCGGCCGTCCGGCCCGAGCCGCGGCGCAGGCCCCAGTGCAGGCAGGCCGCCACCGGGCAGCCCTCGTGCCCGGCCGCGACGGTGCCGAGGGCGGTGCCGATGCCGACCTCGTCGCCGGCCCGCACCACCGGCGCCTGGATCGGCTCGTAGGTGGTGAGCAGCCCGGTGGGGTGCATCACGGAGACGACGACGCGATCGTTCACTCGCCCCACGTGATGGACCCGCCCCGCGCCCGCCGCGTACACCGTCTGCCCGGGCGCGGCGGCGAGGT
>JBEBXD010000064.1:0-27410 GCA_040391845.1 Tsukamurella paurometabola
CGGCGGGGACTACTTGATCAGCCTGTCCGCGCCGTCGTTCGTGCCGGTCTCGGGGTCGTAGTCGCCCAGGATGACGTCGCCCTCGGCGGCCTCCTGCTCGATCGCCTCGGCCTCGGCCTCGGCCTGCGCGACCGCGGCGTTGCGGCGGGCGATGGTGGCCGCGCCGCCGGCGACGGCGCCGCCGAGCGCGAGCGCGGCGAGCCAGGGGCGGTTGAGCCGGTCGCCCAGCAGGTGGTCCACGGAGAACCGGCCGGGACCGGTGAGCGCGAGTGCGGCCGCGGCCACGCCGAGCGTCACGGGGTACTCGTTGCCGCCGTCCTTCGCGGCGAAACCGTTGGGCCGGTGCACCTCGGAGGCCACCAGCATCGCGCCGACGCCGCCAGCGGCGGCCAGCGGCGTCGCGGCGCCCAGCGCCAGTGCGGCCCCCGCCAGCTCACCGGCGCCGGCGATCGCCGCGTTCGGCTTGCCGGGCGCGAAGCCCATGGCCTCGAAGCCCTGGGCCGTGCCGTCGAGCCCGCCGCCGCCGAAGGCGCCGAACAGCTTCTGGGCGCCGTGGTAGGCCAGCGTGCCGCCGACGGCGGTGCGCAGAGCGAGGAGTCCGAGATCGCGTGCAGTGTTCTTCTGTCCCATGCCCGGATCAACCGGACCGCGGTCCTGAAGATTCCGGGATTCTCCGGGATGTGGTCGGGCTCACAGGGGGTACGGAGATGCAGTACGCCCTATATTCGGGCGTGTGGTCATGAATGCGGCGAGTGGGTGGCGTGGGCCGGCCGCCGCCGCGGTGGCCGGTGTGCTCGTCACCGCGTGTGCGCCGGTTGCCCCGACGGGAACGAGGACCTCGTCGCCCGCGGCCTCATCGCCGTCGCGCCCGGCGGACCCGCGAGACCGTGCCGCCGAGATCGAGAGGGTCCGCGACCTCGTGGTGGGGACGTGGCGGCGGGTGGAGGCGCCGAACGACGTGCTCGACAGGTACATCATCGACGGCAGAAGTGAGGCGGTCAGCGCATCGGGCGCCGTCTCCGGCGCGGGCACGTGGGAGGTGGTCGCCGCGGTCGGTGCGGGCGACTACTCGCCCACGGCGATCCTGTTCGGCGGCGATCCGCGGACGCGGATGATCATCGCGGCGATCGACTGGCGCTCCATGACGTGGACGATTCCCCTGCGCGGTACGACGTACCACTACACGCGCGTGGACCCGTCGCCGTTGGCGGGCTTCTACGGCGGCCACTCGCGCGGCCTGACGATCCGCGCGGACGGCACGGGAACCGGGTACTACGGGGTCGTCTGCGACAGCACCGGCGCGCACTGCGAGCACAGCATCTCGTACGACTTCGTTCTCGAAGACTTCGCGGGCGGCCCTGGTCTCGCGAACGCGGTACGGCGGCTCACCGGGGTGCGGCCCGCGGCCGCCCGGGGACTGATGCCGGCGACGGAGCGGGTGCGCCTGGATGTGAACACCGATGTCCTCCTCAGCGGCGGCACCACCTTCTGCGGCGCCCGGGCCCGGCCGTCCGCCTGCGGAGCGTGAGGGTCAGACCACCAGTTGGCCGGCCAGGTCCGGCACGCTCGCGCCGCCGGTCGCGCGACGGTACGCGGCGCCCACCAGTTCGACTGCCCGGGCGAGCTGGTCGGTGGGCAGCGAATAGGGGATGCGGATGTTGCGCTCCAGGGCGCCGTCGACCCCGAAGGCGGAGCCCGCGGCGATGCGCACCCCGAGCCCGGCGGCGGCCGCCGCGGTCGCGGTGCCGACCGGCCGCGGGAGCGTCACCCACAGGCACAGGCCCCCGACGCCGGGGGAGTAGGTGGCGCCCGGTAGGTGCCGATCCACGGCCTCGCGGGCCACGGCGCGCGCGGAGCGCAGCGCATCGAGCCGGCCGGGCAGGAAGTCGGTGAGGTGGTCGAGGGCGTACCCGGCCGCGAGCTGCTCGAAGACGGCGCCGGCGAGGTCGAGGTCGTGCCGTGCGGCGGTGAGCGAATCGGGAGAGGACTCCGTGCGGATCCAGCCCACCCGCAGGCCCGCCCAGATGGTCTTGCTGGCCGAGCCGAGCGTGATGATCCGCGCGCCCCGCGGCGCGAACGCGGCGACGGGTGGGGGAGCCGGGGTGTCGAGCGCGAGCTCGGCCATCGTCTCGTCCACCACCACCGGTACCCGGTAGCGGGCCGAGATCTCGCCGAGCCGCCGCCGGCCGGCCTCATCGAGCAGCAGCCCGGTGGGATTGTGGAAATCGGGAATGGTGAAGATCATCCGCGGATTCTGTTGCTTCACAACGGCTTCCACCTGGTCCATGTCCCACCCGAGTTCGGGGTGCAGGCCCAGCGCGACGGGCCGCGCGTTGTGGCGGCGCAGCGCGAGGATGGTGCCGTGGTGGGTCGGCTGCTCCACCAGAACGCGGTCGCCGGGCTGCACCAGGGTGTCCAGCACGACCCGCAGCGCGTGCTGCGCGCCGGAGGTCACCAGGATCTGGTCCTCGGTGGTGGGCAGCCCGCGATCGGTGTACCTCCGCGCGATCGATTCCCGCAGTGCGCGAACGCCGCCCGGGTACAGGCCGATGCCCGCGAGGTACGGCGGGGCGCATTCGAGGGCGTGCCGGTAGCCGTCGTGCACGATCTGGTCGGGGGCCGACGGTGCCGCGATGTTCAGCCGGATCAGGTCCGCCTCGGGCCCGGTGTCGGCGGGTTCGGCGGGCACGGAGTGCGGCAGGGTGAGCACGCTGCGCGCGCCTTGGCGGGACTGCAGGTGGCCGCTGTCGCGGAGCTCGGCGTAGGCGGCGGTCACAGTCGTGCGGCTCACCTCGAGGTGGGCGGCGAGGGCCCGCTCGCTCGGCAGCGCCGTGCCCACGGGGACGCGCCCGTCCAGGACGAGCAGCCGCAGGGCCTCGGCGAGCGCCAGGTAGGCGGGGCGCAGCGCGCGCCGGCCCGGTTCGGCTCCCCCGTCGGGGCGCCAGGTGCCGAGCTGCCGCGCCAGGACGGCCGCGCCGATAGAGCCAGTTGCCGGGAACATGCAGCCAGTATCTCAGAACTGGCTATGTATTCCAATGCCACTCGGCGGGAGTGTGGTGTCCATGGTGATGCGACTGATCAAGCTCTTCGTCGGACTGTGGCTGTACGGCACGGCCATGGTCGCGATCCTGCGCGCCGGCCTCGGCAACATGCCGTGGGACGTGCTGCACCAGGGGATCGCGCAGCGGATCGGCCTCTCGGTGGGGGTGGTGACCATCATCGTGGGCGCCCTCGTGCTGCTGGCCTGGATCCCCCTCAAGCAGAAGCCCGGCTTCGGCACCGTCGCCAACGTGATCGTGATCGGCGTGGCGTTCGACGTGATGGCGCCGCTGTTCCCCGCGGACCCGGCGCTGGTCGTGGCGGTTCCCATGATGCTGGGCGGCATCGCGCTCAACGCCTTCGCCACCGTGCTCTACATCGGGGCCGGCATGGGCCCGGGCCCGCGCGACGGCCTGATGACGGGGCTCGTCGCCCGCACCGGCGGCTCCGTCCGGGTGGTGCGCACCGCGATGGAGGTGGCGGTCGTGGTGCTCGGCTTCCTGCTGGGCGGCAACCTCGGGATCGGCACCGTGCTGTACGCCGTGGGCGTGGGCCCGCTGATCCAGCTGTTCGCGCGCACCGGCCTGGGCGGCCCCGATCTCGCCCGCGGCGCGGATAGGGTGGGCGGATGCGCATCCTCATCACCGGAGCCAGCTCCGGTCTCGGCGAAGGCATGGCCCGGACGTACGCGGAACGGGGCGAGGACGTAGGGCTGCTGGCCCGCCGCCTCGACCGGCTCGAGGCCCTGCGGGCCGAGCTCGCCACCCTGCCCGGGGCCGGTGCGGTCGAGATCGGCCGGCTGGACGTGACCGACTTCGACGCCGTGCCCGTCGCGATCGCCGACGTGGTGGCGCGCCTGGGCGGCCTGGACCGCGCGATCATCAACGCGGGCATCGGCAAGGGCGCGCCGCTCGGCACCGGCAAGGCGCACGCCAACCTGGAGACGGTGCAGACCAACCTGACCGGCGCGCTCGCGCAGGCCGAGGCGGTGCTCGAGGTGTTCCGCGCGCAGGGCCGCGGCCACCTCGTGCTGATCAGCTCCATCGCCGGGCAGCGCGGCATGCCCAAGGCGCAGGCCGCCTACTCCGCCAGCAAGGCCGGGCTCACCGCGCTGGGCGAGGGGCTGCAGGCGGAGTTCGCGGGCAGCGACATCACCGTCACGGTGATCAAGCCCGGGTTCATCGAGACGGACATCAACAAGGGCGTGAAGACCTCGATGAAGGCGTCCCTCGACGACGGGGTGCGCGCGCTGGTCAAGGCCATCGACCGCGAGCCCAAGGAGGCTGCCGTGCCGCCGTGGCCGTGGACCCCGCTGGGGGCCGTCCTGCGCCACGCCCCCGACGAGCTCACTCGCCGCCTGATCTGACGATTCCTAGTGCGGCGCACCGTCGACCGCGGCGATCAGCAGGTCACCGCCGTCGCGCAGGAGTGCCTCGAGGTCGGCATCGGGCCTGCGCAGCCACTGGTCGTACGCGGCGAGGGCGACGCCGAGCGCCATCCACGCGATGGTCTGCGGCACGTGATCGGCGGGGTCCAGGCCGCGGCGCCGGGCGACGTGCTCGGCGATCACCTGCCGCCAGTCCGCGTACATCAGCATCGAATGCGCCTGCAGCGCGGGCACGGTGAGCAGTAGCCGCATCCGGCGGCGGTGGCCCTCGCGCTCCGAGGCGGGCACCTGGTTGAACGCGATGATCGCGTCCCGCAGCTCGGTGCCGAGGCTCGCGCCGCCGTCGGCCTCGTCGAGCAACCCGCGCAGCCCGGCGAGGTGGTCGTCGAACTCGCCCCAGGCGAGGGAGTTCTTCGACGGGTAGTAGCGGAACAGGGTGCGGCGCGCGATGCCCGCGGCGGCCGCGATCTCGTCGACGCTGGTCTCGTCGAAACCCTTCTCGGTGAACAGGCCGATCGCGACGTCGCTGAGGTGCCCGCGGGTGGTGGCCGACGGGCGCCCGCCGAGCGGTCCGCTGCGTCCCGTGCGTCCGCCAGGGGCCATGATCGCCTGCCTTCTTTCTCCGTGTTCCCGCCGGTCGGGGGCCGTTCGCGATCGTACGGCAGAGGAGTTTTCCCCGAACCCCTATGATTTTGCACTCAGTGCCATTACTGTGTGACGGGAACCACAACACCGAGCACAAGGAGGTTGGTTCACATGTCCGACAAGGTGACTGCAACGCAGGACGAGCTCGTGACGGAATCGCTGGTCGAGGAAGTGTCCATCGACGGCATGTGCGGCGTCTACTGATGACCGCCGCACACGCGCCGGCTCCCGGCGGCCCTGTGGCCGCCGGGGCCGGTGCCCCCCTCGACCCCGATCGCGCCCCGTTCGATCCGGACCGCGCCTGGCGGCTGAACCCCGGTGTCGCGATCCGCCCGGAACCGTTCGGCGCGCTCCTCTACCACTTCGGGACCCGCAAGCTCTCGTTCCTCAAGAACCTCGTCATCGTCGACGTGGTCCGATCCCTGCACGAACGGCCCAGCGCCACAGCAGCGCTCGATGCAGCAGGTATCCCCGCCGACGACCGCCGCCCGTACCTCAGCGCGCTCGACGCGCTCGCCGGGTCTTCGATGATCATCCCGGCCACCGATCAGGAGTGACACCATGACCACCCTCGAAAGGCCCGCACCGGCCCCCGTCGGGCGGCTCGTCGACCAGTTCGAACGCGGCCTCGACGCCCCCATCTGCCTCACCTGGGAGCTCACCTACGCCTGCAACCTGACCTGCGTGCACTGCCTCTCCAGCTCCGGCAAGCGCGATCCCCGCGAGCTCAGCACCGAGCAGTGCAAGGCCATCATCGACGAGCTGCAGCGCATGCAGGTGTTCTACGTCAACATCGGCGGCGGCGAACCCACCGTGCGCCCCGACTTCTGGGAGCTCGTGGACTACGCCACCGATCACCAGGTGGGCGTGAAGTTCTCGACCAACGGCCTGCGCATCGACGAGAAGGTCGCGCAGCGCCTCGCCGCCTCCGACTACGTGGACGTGCAGATCTCGCTCGACGGCGCCACCGCCGAGGTGAACGACGCCGTCCGCGGCCGCGGCTCCTTCGACATGGCCGTGCGCGCGCTGGAGAACCTCGCCGCCGCCGGTTTCCGCGACGCCAAGATCAGCGTGGTGGTCACCCGCCACAACGTGGTCCAGCTCGACGAGTTCAAGGCCCTCGCCGACCGCTACGGCGCCACCCTGCGCATCACCCGCCTGCGCCCGTCGGGCCGCGGCGCCGACGTCTGGGACGATCTGCACCCGCTCCCCGAGCAGCAGCGCGCGCTGTACGAATGGCTCGTCGCCCACGGCGACGGTGTGCTGACCGGGGACTCCTTCTTCCACCTCTCCGCGTTCGGCGGGTCCGACGGTGCGGGGGCCCTGCCCGGCCTCAACCTGTGCGGCGCGGGCCGGGTGGTGTGCCTCATCGACCCCGTCGGCGACGTGTACGCCTGCCCGTTCGCCATCCACGAGAACTTCCTCGCCGGGAACGTGACCTCGGACGGCGGCTTCCAGGAGGTGTGGCAGCGCTCCGACCTGTTCCGCTCCCTGCGCGAGCCGCAGAGTTCCGGCGCCTGCAGCAAGTGCACCTTCTTCGACTCCTGCCGCGGCGGCTGCATGGCCGCGAAGTTCTTCACCGGTCTGCCGCTGGACGGTCCGGACCCGGAATGCGTGCAGGGCTACGGCGAGTCGTTGCTCGCCGGTGAGCGCACCAAACCCACTGCCAACAAGGATCATTCGCGCGGCGTGCCGCTGAAGCTCATGACCCGGCCGCCCTCGCGCGACTGCGACGAGAACCCGCTCGCCGGGTTCGTCCCCACCACCGCCACCGGCTGCTCCGCGACCGGCTGCTCCTGACCCCGGCCGGCCCCGGCTCCGAGCCCGAAACACCCGAGGAATCCACGATCATGTCCCGTCTCTCCGCACTCGCCGAGCGCAATCCCTGGCGCCGCAACCCCTGGTTCGAGACCGTCCACGAGGCGCAGAACCGCGCCCGCAAACGCCTGCCCCGCACCGTGTACTCCTCGCTGGTGGCCGGCACCCAGGGCGGCATCACGCTCGAGGACAACACCCGCGCCTTCTCCGAACTGGGCTTCGCGCCGCACGTGGTGGGCGCCACCGCCGAACGCAACCTGAGCACCAAGGTGATGGGGCAGGAACTGTCCTTCCCCGTGATGATCTCGCCGACCGGCGTGCAGGCGGTGGACCCCGACGGCGAGGTGGCCGTCTCCCGCGCGGCGGCCGCCCGCGGCACCGCCATGGGGCTGTCCAGCTTCGCCGGCAAGCCGGTGGAGGAGGTGACCGCCGTCAACGACAAGGTGTTCTTCCAGATCTACTGGCTCGGCACCCGCGACGAGATCGCGGCCCGCGTGCAGCGCGCCAAGGACGCGGGCTGCACCGGCCTGATCGTCACCACCGACTGGGTGTTCAACGTCGGCCGCGACTGGGGCAGCCCCGAGATCCCGGAGAAGGTGGACCTGCGCGCCCTCGCGCGGCTCGCCCCCGAGATCGCCGTGAAGCCCCGGTACGCCCTGGACTGGATCCGCGACGGCCGCATCATCATTCCCGATCTCACCACCCCCAACCTGGTGGACCGCGGCGCCACCGGCCCCACCTTCTTCGGCGCCTACGGCCAGTGGATGAACACGCCCCCGCCCACCTGGGAGGACCTGCGCTGGCTCCGCGAGCTGTGGGGCGGCGAGTTCATGGTCAAGGGCATCACCCGCATCGACGACGCGCGCCGCGCCGTGGAGATCGGCGCCACCGCGCTCTCCGTCTCCAACCACGGCGGCAACAACCTCGACGGCACCCCCGCCGCGATCCGTACCCTCGGCCCCATCGCGGACGCGGTGGGCACCGAGATCGACGTCCTGCTCGACGGCGGCATCCGCCGCGGCAGCGACGTGGTCAAGGCGCTCGCCCTGGGCGCCAGGGCCGTCATGATCGGCCGCGCCTACCTGTGGGGCCTCGCCGCCAACGGCCAGGCCGGCGTCGAGAACGTGCTCGACCTGCTGCGCATGGGCGTCGACTCCACCCTGATGGGCCTCGGCCGCGGCGACGTCGCCGAGCTCAGCCGCGACGACCTGATCATCCCCGAGGGCTTCGACCGCGTCCTCGGCGCCTGACATGACCGCCCTCGGCGCGCTCACCTGGCCGGACGTCCCGCCGGCCGGGTCCGTGCTGGTCGTGCCGCTGGGCTCCGTCGAACAGCACGGGCCGCACCTGCCGCTCGACACCGATACCCGGATCGCCGCCCTGGTGGCGCGGCGCACCGTCGCATCCTCGGGTCCCGGGCCCGACGGTGCCCTCCTGGCCCCGGCCGTGCCCTACGGCGCGTCCGGGGAGCACGAGGGGTTCGCCGGGACCGTCTCGATCGGGACGGACGCGCTGCGGCTGCTGCTGATCGAGCTGGGGCGCAGCGCATCCCGGTGGGCGGCCCGGGTCGCGTTCGTCAACGGGCACGGCGGTAACCTCGACGCGCTGCGCGCCGCGGTGGTCCTGCTCCGGGAGGAGGGCCGCGACGCCGCGTGGTTCCCGTGCGCCGTTCCCGGCGCCGACGCCCACGCCGGGGAGACCGAGACCTCCGTGCTGCTCGCCGACGAGCCGAGCGCCGTTCGCGCCCACCGGATCGCGCCGGGGGAGACCGCGCCGATCGGAACGCTCATCGGGCGGCTGCGCGCGGGCGGCGTCGCCGCGGTGGCGGAGAGCGGCGTGCTCGGCGACCCCACCGCCGCCACCGCCGCCCGCGGAGAGCAGCACCTGCGCACCCTGACCGGCGACCTCACCCGGGCGCTCGCCGCGTGGGCCGTCGACGCGGACGGGCGGCTGAGATGACCGGGCTGCCCGACGGATTCGCGGTGCGGCTGGACCCGGCGTGCCTGCGGCCCGGCCCGCGGCACCTGCTCGGCGGCTCGCCCATGCGGCTGCTCACGCTCTCCGCGCACGGCGCCGCCCTGCTCGGCCCCGCCGGCACCGTCACCGTGACCGGCGCCGCGACCGCCGCCCTCGCGCGGCGGCTCCTCGACGCGGGGGTCGCCGACCCGGTGGACCCGCCCGGCCCACCCGGGCCGGCCGCGGGCGGCGTCACCGTCGTGATCCCCGTCCGCGGCGACCAGGCGGGCGTGGACCGCCTGCTCCGCGCGGTGCGCGGCCTGCCCGTCGTGGTCGTGGACGACGGCTCCGTCGACCCGATCCGCGTGCCGGACGATCCGGCCGTCCGGCTGCTGCGCCTGCCGCAGAACCGCGGGCCCGCGCACGCCCGCAACCGCGGTGCGGCCCTCGCCGATACCGAGTTCATCGCGTTCCTCGACGCCGATACGGTGCCCCGTGCGGGCTGGGACGCGGTGCTGCGCGGCCGCTTCGCCGACGAGACCGTGGCGGTGGCCGCGCCCCGCATCGTCGGCCTCGAGGACCCGCCGCTCACGCGGCCCGTGGCCCGCTACGCCGGCCTGCACTCCAGCCTGGACATGGGGCCCCGTCCCGCGCTCGCCCGGCCGGGGAGCCCTGTGGCCTACGTCCCCTCCGCGGCGATGCTGGTGCGGCGCACCGCGTTCGAGGCGATCGGGGGATTCGACGATCAGCTGCGTGTCGCCGAGGACGTGGACCTGTGCTGGCGGCTCGCCGCGGCCGGGTGGACGGTGCGCTACGACCCCGCCGCGCGAGTCGGCCACGAGCACCGCACCACCGCGTCCGCGCTGCTGCGCCGGCGCCGCTGCTACGGCACCGGCGCCGCCGAACTCGCGCGCCGGCACGGCGGCCACGCGGCGCCCGTGATCACCTCCGTCCCGGCCGCGCTCGCCGCGGCGGGCCTCCTCTCCGGCACCCGCACGGGCGCCGCCGGCGCGATCGCCGTGCACGCCTGGATGTTCGCCCGCCTGCGGCGCCGGCTGCGGCAGGTGCCGCACGCCGATGCCGTGGCCGCGCGGATGATCGTGCGCGGCGCCTGGTTCGGCGCGCAGCAGGGCCTCGCCGCGCTGCTGCGGCACTACTGGCCGGCGACGGCGGTGGCCGCGGTGGCCTCCCGGCGCTTCCGGCGACGGGTGCTGGTGGCGGCCGCGGCCGAACCGCTCCTCACCTGGGCGGCGGCCGTGTACCGGGAACCCGCGGCGCCGCACCCGGACCCGCTGACCTGGGCCGTGCTGCACCGGCTCGACGACCTCGCCTACGGGCTGGGCGTGTGGCAGGGCGCCGTCGCCCTGCGCGCGCCCGCGGCCCTGCGCCCGGTGGTCACCCGATGAGCCGAGCGGCCCGCCTCACCGCCGACGTCGTGATCGTGGGCGCCGGCAGCGCGGGCTGCGTCGCGGCCGCCGCGCTCGCCCGGCTCCCGGGCCGGGTCGTGCTGATCGAGAGCGGGCCGATCACGCCGCCGCCGGCCGCGGTCACGGACCTGCGCACCCTGCCGATCGGGCCCGGCGCCGCCCGGGTGCGCCGCTACCCGGAGGCCCGCGGCCGCTCTGTGGTGCGCGGCGCCGGGCTGGGCGGCTCCTCGGCGGTCAACGGCGGCTACTTCCTGCGCGGCCACCGCGCCGACTACGACGGCTGGCCCTGGTCCGGCGGCGAGATCGCCCGGGCCCTGGACGCGCTCGACGGCGGCGACGGCGACGGCGACGATCCGCAGCACGCCCCGGAGGGCGGCGGCGCGATGCGCGTGCGGCCCTTCGCCGACGCCGAGCTGGGCCCCGTGGCCACCGCCTTCGAGCGATGGGCCGCCGCGGCGGGCGGCGGCGCACCGGGATCGGTGTGGCCGCGGGTGGGCGTGAACCGGGTGCGGTCCAACCGCGCCGGCGGCCACCGCGTCTCCGCGGCGCACGTACTGCTCCGCGCGGCGCCGCGGGTCCCGTTCCCGCTGCGTGCCACCGCGACCGGCCTCGTGCTGCGGGGCGGCCGCGCGGCGGGGGTGCTCACCGACCGCGGGCGGATCGACGCGGGCGCCGTGATCCTCGCGGCGGGCACCCTGGGGACGGCGGAGCTGCTCGCCCCGCACCTGGGCCGGATGCCGGTGCACGAGCACGCCGAGCGGATCGTGCGGTTCACCCCGCGAGTACCCCTGCCCGCCGCCCCGCTGCTGCAGAGCGTCCTGCACACCCCGGAGGGGCTGGAGATCCGCTGCTACAGCGACGACTTCGCCTCCTACATCCCGGGCCTCCACCGCACCGGCGTGCCGGTCGGCGTCGCGGACATGACGGCGCCCACCGCGGGGACGATCACGCCGGGGGCGGTCGGCGTCACCGTCGACCTGGGGGAACCGGACGCGCCCTCGCTCGCCCGGATGGACGCCGGCGTCGCGGCCGTGCGGGAGATGCTCGGCTCCGCGGCGTTCGCGCACCTCGTGGAGCCGGGCTCCGTGCGCGCCGACCCCGTGGTGGGGATCTCGATGCACGCCTGGGGTTCCCTGCCCGCCGGCGCCCGCCCGGGCGCCGGCGGCGCGGCGACCGGGCCCGACGGCGGCGTCGCCGGGATCGAGAACCTGTGGGTGGTCGACGGTTCGATCCTGCCCGGCCCGCTGCGCAGCGGGCCGCACGCCACCGTCATGGCGGTGGCGGCACTCGCCTCGGCGCGGACGGCCGCCGTCCTCGGCGCCGCCCCGCCGGACGGCACGGATCCGGTCCCCTAGGGACTAGGGAAACACCCCGACCCGGCGGGCGTGAACCCGGGGGATCGGCCCGGATGTGCCGCGGCGCCGGCGTTCCTAGCGTTGGTGGGGACGAAAGGTGGTGCGAAATGCGCACATTCATCAAGACAGCCACGATCGCCTCCGCAGCCGGTGTCGCTCTCCTCGTCGCCGCTGCTCCCGCCCACGCGGATCCGGACATCAGCGACTACGCCCGCGGCAGCATCGGCGAGAGCTGCGCGGGATACCCGCTGGGCAAGCTCGCGCTCGAGCGGAGCCAGGGCTTCGTGCTCACGTGCTCGAGCAACGGCACCTGGCAGATCCCGGCGGAGCCCTAGGCCGGACCGTTCCCGCCCGGCCGCCGCTCGGCGACGAAGCGGCGGGTCACGGCCATGTCGCGCTCGCCCAGCCCGGCCTCGATGATCTCCTCGAACTCCGCGAGCAGCGCCGGCAGCAGCGCCGGCGCGGTGCCCGTCGCCTCGGCGACCTCGGTGGCCGAGCGCAGGTCCTTCGCCAGGTACTTCGCCATCCCGGAGGGGGAGTCGTCGCCCGAGATCAGCTTGTCCTTGCGGGTGGCGAGCAGCCGGGAGCTCGCGTAGCCCCCGCCCAGCAGGTCCCACATCGCCGCCACGTCGATGCCGGATCGTTCGGCGAGCACCGTCGCCTCGCCCAGCGCGGCGATGGTGGCGGCCACCACGAGCTGGTTGCAGGCCTTGGCGACCTCCCCGGCGCCGAGCGGCCCCAGCCGCACGGGGGTTCCGCACGGGGCCAGCACCGCCGCGGCGCGGGCGCAGTCGGACTCCGTGCCGCCCATCATGATCGACAGCGTGCCGGCGACGGCACCGTCCTCCCCGCCGGAGACGGGCGCGTCGACCACCCGGACCCGGCCCGCGGTCTCGCGGTCCAGGCGGTCGGCGAGGGCGCGCACCCCCGGGGCCGAGGAGGTGGAGCCGATGATCAGCAGCAGCGGGCGGTCGCCGGCGAGCAGGCCGCCCGCGAGCACCTCCTCGACCTCCGGCAGATCGGGCAGCATGAGCAGCACCACGTCCGAGACGGCGGCGAGCGCGGCGGCGTCGTCGTGCTGGACGGCACCGTCGGCCACGAGATCGGGGCGGGGGCGCCGGGCCGTGATGTGCACGCTCCCGTGCCCGCGCGCCAGGTGCCGCGCCATGGGGGCGCCCATGGCGCCCAGCCCGATCACCCCGACCGCGGGGCCCGCCGTCTCCGTCATTCGTCCAGCCTAGCGAATCACGTTCGATATGTTGGCCGATTAGCTACAGTGGTGCCATGACTTCGAAGACCCTGCGCGCCGCCCTCGCCGTCGACCTGCCCGAGGACGACTGCCTGCTCATCGAGCGCCTGGAACCGCGGGTCGAGCTGCTGCGCGACCACGCCCTGAACCGGCCCGCGCGGTGGGACGCCGATTGGGAGGGCGACCCGGCCTTCACCCGCACCCCCGAGCAGGAGGAGGCCTTCGCCGCGCTCCTCGGCGGCGCCGACGCCCTGTTCGGCCTGCCGGACGTGGAGCCCGCCCGGCTCGCCGCCGCCGTGCGCGCCAACCCCGCGCTGCGCTGGGTGCACACCACCGCGGCGGGCGGCGGCGCCCAGGTGCGGGCCGCGGGCCTCACCCCCGCCGAGCTCGAGCGCGTCGCCTTCACCACCAGCGCCGGCGTGCACGGATCCACCCTCGCCGAGTTCGCCCTGTTCGGAATCCTCGCCGGCGCCAAGGATCTGCGCAGGCTCGAAGGCGATCAGGCCGCCCGGGAGTGGCCCACGGACCGCTGGACCATGCGCCACCTCGACGAGATGACGGTGCTCATCGTGGGCCTCGGCGGGATCGGTGCCGAGGCGGCGGCCCGGTTCAAGGCCTGCGGTTCCACCGTGTGGGGCACCTCCCGCAGCGGCCGCCCGGTCCCGAACGTGGACCGCATCGTCCCGCTCGACGATCTCGCCTCCGCCGCGGCGGAGGCCGACGCCATCGTGGTCACCCTGCCCGGCACCGCCGCCACCGAGAAGCTCATCGGCGCCGAGCTGCTCGCCGGGCTGCGCCCCGGCACCCTGCTCACCAACGTGGGCCGCGGCACCGTCATCGACGAGGACGCGCTGCTCGCGGCGCTGGACGAGGGGCGGGTCGGGTTCGCCGCCCTCGACGTGTTCGCGACCGAGCCGCTGCCGCAGTCGAGTCCGCTGTGGGGCCACCCGCGGGTGCTCGCCAGCCCGCACAACGCCGCGCTCAGCCGCCAGGAGGGCACGCGCATCGCGCGCCTGTTCGCCCGCAACGCCACCGCCCTGCTCGACGGTGCGCCGATGGCCAACGTGGTGGACACCGTGGAGTTCTACTGATGGCCTCGCCCGAGGGGCAGCGGGCCCCGGCCCCCGCGGTCACCCGAGCCATCGGGATCCTCTCCCTGCTCGCCGAGGCCGAGGCGCCCGCGTTGAGCCTGAGCGATCTCGCGCGCGGTCTGGGCATCGCGAAGTCGTCGTGCGCCAACCTCTGCCAGGCGCTGGAGGACGGCGACATGATCCGGCGCGTGCCCGGTGGCTTCGCGCTGGGGCGCCGCACCGCGGAGATCGGCGGCGCGTACGCGTTGCAGTTCAACCAGGTTCGCGAGTTCTTCCCGGCCGTCTCCGCCTCCCCGGTGCTGCACCGCGAGCTGGTGCAGTTGGTGGTACTCGACGGTGCGCACGCCCTCTACCTGGCGCGGCACGAGGGCCGGGTGCCCTACCGGTTCGGGACGCCGCTCGGCTCCCGCCTGCCGGCCGTGTTCACCGCCACCGGGCACGCGCTGCTCGCCGGGCTGCCGGACGACGAGCTGGACGCCCTGCTCGCCACCGCCGTTCCCGCGCGCAGCGCCGTCGACGGCAGCGAGGTCACCGAGGCGGGGATCCGCGCGGAGCTGGCGCGGGTGCGCGAGCGCGGCTACGCCGTCGATCCCGGGCACGGCACCATCGGACTCACCGGCATCGCCGTCGCGCTCCCCGCCTGGGCTCCCGGCGATCCGCCGCTCGCCCTGGGCGTCGCGGTCCCCTCCGACCAGGCCGACGATGCCAGGGTCGCCGCCGTCGTACAGGCCCTGTTCGACGCCTCCGCCCGGCTCACCAACCCCTGGCGGGAGCGGGCGGCGACCGAGCGGCCCTGAACCGCGCCCCTAGACCGCGCGGCCCCGGCGCTCCCGGTACCAGCGGACCTCCGCGTCGGTCGAGGAGTCCAGGTCGAGCGTGGGGGCACCGTCGGACGCGATCACGGGGAGGAGGGCGTTGGCCTGCGCCTTGCCCAGCTCGACGCCCCACTGGTCGAAGGCGTTGATCCCCCAGACGGCGGCCTCGGTGAACACCTGGTGCTCGTAGAGCGCGATGAGCTGACCCACCACCGAGGGGGTGAGCCGGGGCGCGAGAATCGTGGTGGTGGGCCGGTTCCCGGGCATCACCTTGTGCGGAACGAGCGAGAGATCCGCTCCCTCCACACCGTTCAGTTCCTCAGCGATCTCCTCCGCCGTCCTGCCGAACGCCAGCACCTTGGTCTGCGCGAACAGGTTGCTCATCAGCAGGTCCTGCATGGTGCCCGTGCCGTCCGTGGTGGGCAGATCGTCGGTGGACTCGGCGAAGCCGAGGAAGTCCGCCGGCACCAGGCGGGTGCCCTGGTGCAGTAGCTGGTAGAAGGCGTGCTGGCCGCCCGTTCCCGGTTCGCCCCAGAAGATCTCGCCCGTGTTCGCGGTGACCGGCGTACCGTCGACCCGCACCGACTTGCCGTTCGACTCCATGGTGAGCTGCTGCAGGTAGGCGGGGAACCGCGCCAGATCCTGCGCGTAGGGGAGCACCGCGCGGGACTGCGCGCCGAAGAAGTCGGAGTACCAGAGTCCGATGAGCCCCAGCATGATCGGCGCGTTCTCCGCGATCGGCGCGGAGGCGAAGTGCTCGTCGATCGTGTGGAAACCGGCGAGGAACTCGGCGAACCGCTGCGGACCGATCGCGATCATCACCGAGAGCCCGATCGCCGAGTCCACGGAGTACCGGCCGCCCACCCAGTCCCAGAATCCGAACATGTTCGTGGTGTCGATGCCGAACGCGGCCACCCGCTCCGCGTTGGTGGAGACGGCCACGAAGTGCTTGGCCACCGCCTCCTCCCCGACGCCGAGCTTCTCCAGCAGCCAGCGCTTGGCGGCGTGCGCGTTGGTGAGCGTCTCCTGCGTGGAGAAGGTCTTCGACGCGACGATGAACAGTGTGGTGGCCGGATTGAGCTGCGCCAGCGTGGCCGAGACGTCCGCCGGGTCCACGTTGGAGACGAAGTGACAGGTGAGTCCGCGCTGGGCGTAGGCGCGCAGGGCGCGGTAGACCATCGCCGGCCCCAGGTCGCTGCCGCCGATGCCGATGTTCACCACGTCGGTGATGGGCTCGCCGGTGGCGCCGCGCCAGCGCTTGCCGCGCACCTCGTCGCTGAACGCGCCCATCTTCTCCAGCACGTCGTGCACGTCGCCGGTCACATCCTGCCCGTCCACCCGCAGGTCCCTGCTCGACGGTGCGCGCAGCGCGGTGTGCAGCACGGCGCGGTCCTCGGTGGCGTTGATGTGCCCGCCCGCGAACATCGCGTCGCGCCGGGCGGTCACGCCGGCCTCCTCGGCCAGCGCGGCCAGCAGGCCCAGCGTCTCGCGTGTCACCCGGTGTTTGGAGTAGTCGATGTACAGGTCACCGACCTCGAAGACGAGATCGGAGCCCCGCTGCGGGTCGGCGGCGAACAGCTCCCGCAGCGTGCTGCCGGACACCTCGGAGAAGTGATCGGAGAGGTTCCGCCAGGCGGTGGACGCGGTGATGTCGCTGTCACTCATGCTGCTCAGCCTAGTGCGACTCCGCCCGGCGCGCGGGGCGGTTATCGTGAGAGACATGGCCGATCAGCAGCGTGTCCGTGACCTTCTCGACCGCGTGCCCACGGGGATCTTCCTGGGCGGCGAGTTCCGCGATTCGAGTTCCGCCGCAACCTTTCCGGTGCACGATCCGGCCACCGAGGAGGTGCTGATCGAGGTCGCCGACGCCACGGAGGCGGACGGTGCCGCCGCGCTGGACGCGGCCGTCGCCGCCGGCCCCGGGTGGGCGGCCACCCCGGCCCGCGAGCGCGGGGAGATCCTGCGCTCCGCCTACGAGGGCCTGATCGCCCGCACCGACGACTTCGCGCTGCTGATGACGCTCGAGATGGGCAAGGCGCTGCCGGAATCGGCGAACGAGGTGCGCTACGGCGCGGAGTTCTTCCGCTGGTTCTCCGAGGAGGCGGTGCGGATCGCGGGCCGGTACACGCCCGCGCCCGCCGGCACCGGACGGATCCTGGTGAGCAAGGCCCCCGTCGGGCCGTGCCTGGCGATCACCCCCTGGAACTTCCCCCTGGCGATGGGCACCCGCAAGATCGGGCCCGCGCTGGCCGCGGGCGCGACGATGCTGGTCAAGCCCGCCGGGCTCACCCCGCTGACCATGCTGCTGCTCGCGGAGGTGCTCAAGGAGGCGGGCGTGCCGGACGGGGTGATCTCCGTGCTGCCCACCTCCCGGTCCGGCGCGCTGACGGGGCCGCTGCTCGCGGACCGCCGCCTGCGCAAGCTCACGTTCACCGGCTCGACCGAGGTGGGGGCGGCGCTCATCGCGCAGTCGGCGCCCGGCATCCTGCGCACCTCGATGGAGCTCGGCGGCAACGCCCCGTTCGTGGTGTTCGACGACGCCGACGTCGATCAGGCGGTGGCGCAGGCGCTGCTCGCGAAGCTGCGCAACGGCGGCGAGGCGTGCACCGCCGCGAACCGGTTCCACGTGCACGAGTCGGTGGCCGAGGAGTTCACCACCAAGCTGGTGGAGGGGATGTCGGAGTACGTGCTCGGCCCCGGCATCCGCGACGGGGTCACGATCGGCCCGCTGGTCTCCGCCGATCAGCAGCAGATCGTCTCCGAGCTGGTGCAGGACGCGGTCGCGAAGGGCGCGTCGCTGCGGCTCGGCGGGGTCGCGCCGGAGGGGCCCGGCCACTTCTTCCCCCCGACGGTGCTCGCCGACGTCCCCGCCGACGCGCGGATCCTCACCGAGGAGGTGTTCGGCCCCGTCGCGCCGATCGTCACGTTCACCGACGAGGACGAGGGCGTCGCCGCCGCCAACGCCACCGAGTACGGCCTGGCCGCGTACATCTTCACGCGGGACCTGGACCGCGCGCTGCGCGTGGCCGACCGGATCGAATCCGGCATGGTCGGCGTGAACCGCGGCGTGATCTCCGACCCCGCGGGCCCGTTCGGTGGCGTGAAGGCCTCCGGCTTCGGCCGCGAGGGCGGCAGCGAGGGCATCGAGGAGTACCTCGAAACCCGCTACATCGCCCTCCAGTGACCCGATTGAACACTGTTACTGTCCGCCGCGACCCGGCGTTTCCGTGTCAGTAACAGTGTTCAATCGGCTTCGGTCACGGTGAGTGCAAATCTCCCCGGCGCCGGGGCGGGTGTGGCAGCGTGGGAGGGTGGCGAAAACACGGGTGGCCGGCGGCCGGGAGAACGTGATCCTCGTGCACTGGCACGACCTGGGCCGGCACCTCACCTGCTACGGCGCCGAGGGCGTGGTCAGCCCCAACCTGGACCGCCTCGCCGCAGAGGGCATCCGGTTCACCGACGCGCACGCCACGGCGCCGCTGTGCTCGCCCGCGCGGGGGTCCCTGTTCACCGGCCTGCACCCGCATCGCAACGGCCTCGTCGGGCTCGCGCACCACGGATTCGAGTACCACGAGCACGTGCGCACCCTGCCCGCGCTGCTCGGCGCGGCCGGCTACCGCTCCGCCCTGTTCGGCATGCAGCACGAGAGCGCGGACCCCTCCCGGCTCGGCTTCGACACCGCGGACGTCTCGGATTCCCTGTGCGACCACGTCGTGGCGCAGTCGCAGGAATGGCTGGCTGACGCTGCCACCCGCGACGAACCCTTCTTCCTCACCGCGGGCTTCTTCGAGACGCACCGCCCCTACCCGGCGGACCAGTACGCGCCGGCGGACCCGGACGCGATCGGCGTGCCCGGGTTCCTGCCGGACACCCCGCAGGTCCGCGAGGATCTCGCGGGGCTGCACGGCAGCATCACGGCCGCCGACGCCGCCGTGGGGCGGCTGCTCGACACCGTCGACGAGCTGGGCCTGGCGGAGAGCACCTGGATCCTGTTCATCACCGATCACGGCCTCGCCTTCCCGCGGGCGAAGTCCACCCTGTACGGCGAGGGCACCGGCGTCGCGTTCATCGTGCGACCGCCCCGCGCCCGCGGCCTCGCGCCGCGCGTCTACGACGATCTGTTCTCGGGCGTGGACCTCACGCCGACGGTGCTCGACCTGCTCGGGGTGCCCCTGCCGGAGGACCTCGACGGGGAGACCCACGCGGCCGAGTTGCTGGAGCCGACGGGCGAGCAGGTGCGCGCGGGACTGTTCACGCAGAAGACCTACCACGACGCGTACGACCCGATCCGGGCCGTGCGCACCAAGCAGTTCAGCTACATCGAGAACTACGCCGAGCGGCCCGCGCTGCTGCTGCCGCTGGACATCGCGGACAGTTCCTCCGCCGCCTCCCTCGACCCCTACGAGACCGCCGCCCCGCGGCCCCGTCGTGAGCTGTACGACCTGGTGGTGGACCCGTACGAGCGGCACAACGTGGTGGACGAGCCCGCATACCGGTGGGTGGCGCGCCGCCTCGCGGGGGTGCTCGCGAACTGGCGGGAGGAGACGGGCGACGTGCTGCCCACGGAGGCCGAGGGCACCGCGATCGCCGAGGCGTTCATGGCCGCGTTCTTCGCCGGCCGCGCCCAGCCGGACGCCGACGAGACGCCGCTGCCCTCGCGCCGCCCGCAGGGCGAGCGCCGTGAGCTGGTCCCGCGCGAGGCGGCCGCCCGGGAGTCGGCGGAGCGGGCGCGCGCCGGCGCCGCGAACGCCTGACTACACCCGCACTTGCCGGAACTCGGGCGCGACTTCGGCGATCCGCTCGTAGTCGCTGTCCCGGTGGACCACGACGGCGTCGTGTCGGATGGCGATCGCGGCCGTGAGCACGTCGACGGTGCCCGCGGCGCGGACCTTGCCGGATGCCCAGAGCCGTCGCTGGATCTCCAGGGCTATGTCGTGCGTTCCATCGTCGCTCGGGAGCACGTCGAGGTGGGACCACCTGCGTGTGTATTCGGTCTCCCATTCGGCGGGAGACCGGGTGGAGTACAGCGCTTCGATCATCTGCGGCGTGCACGCGACGAGTTCGCTTCCGCCCTGCATGTACGGGGCGAGGACTGACGGTGCGATCTCGCCGCGCTGGACGCGTGCGAGCACGGAGTTGTCCAGCAGGTGTCGGGTGATCAGCGGCGAGTTCACCGCTGTGCTTCTCGGCGGAATTCAGGGTCCGCAAGGGCCGCATACGGGCCGTCGGGATTCGATGCGATGTCCTCGATCATCTTGCGCTGGAGCGCTTGACGCAATGCCAGTTCGACGAGGCTGACCACCATGTCTTGATTGGATGCGTAGCCCAGCTCCTCCCGCGCCCGGTCGAAGAGGCCCTCGGGTGCGCGCAGGGAGGTGAGCTTCAGCGGTGCGTCGCGGAATTCGGGTAGTGATACGGGCATGTCGCACCTCCGGTGTATATCGAATCTATGGAATCACGATATCATAATCGGACACGGTGCGGAATCCGATGTTGCCCGCCGACGACGACGGGGAGTTGTGGCTGCGGGCCGCCACGCGGTAGCGGTAGCAGTACGAGTCGTGGCACAGGTGGCTGCCGCCGCGCAGTACCCGCGCGGTGCCCCGATCCGGGCCGGTGGGCGAGTCCTCCGGCGAGTGCCGGTAGTACCGCGCCGAGAACCGGTCGGCGCACCACTCCCACACGTTCCCCACCGCCTGATACAGGCCGAACCCGTTGGGCGCGTGCGACTTCGCCGGAACCGTACCCACCTCGCCGGCCGGCTCGGGGAACGCGCCGACGAAGATCGCGCAGTCCCGGCCCGGCACCGGATGCTCATCGCCCCACGGGTACCGCGCCCCGGCCAGGCCGCCGCGCGCCGCGTACTCCCACTGCGCCTCCGTCGGCAGCGCGCGCCCCGCCCACGCGCAGTAGGCCAGGGCGTCGGCGTGCGAGACGTGCACAACAGGGTGGTCATCGAGGGCGACGGTGCCGGGCCCGCCCGGGGCCCGAAAACTCGCGCCCGGCACCGTCAGCCACCACGGCGTGCCCGGAACCGGCACCCCGGCGGACGGGTGCTGTACGGATTCGGCCCGCTCGCTGCGCTCCCGGCGCCGGGCGGCGCTCGCGTGGAAGACGGCGGAGGCGCCGAACCGCTCGGCGTCGGTGACGTACCCGGTGGCGTCGGCGAACGCCGAGAACGCGGCGACGGTGACGGTGGTCGCGTCGATCCTGAAGCCCGGCAGCCGGACCCGGTGCACGGGCAGTTCGCCGTCGGCGCGGTAGCCGTCGCCGTGCGCGTCGCCCATCGCGAACACGCCCGCGGGAATCTCCGCCTGCGGCACCGGGTGCGCGCCGCGCCCGCCGCCGGACGCCGCGGCGGGCCGCTCAGGGGTGCCGGGTCCGGGCGGGGTGCAACAGTTCACTCCTCGAGTATTCCCCGCTCCACGAGCAGTCCGATCACCCGCCGTGCCAGCTCGTCGGTGTCGGCGCCGGTGGTGTCGAACACGAGGTCCGGGTCCACGGGCTTCTCGTACGGCCCGTCCACGCCCGTGAGCCCGCGCAGCTCGCCCCGGTCGGCCCGCGCGTACAGGCCCTTCGGGTCGCGCCGGCGGCACTCGGAGACGGGGGTGCTCACGTGCACCTCCAGGAAGTCGATCTCCGCGGCCGCGTTCAGCTCCCGCGCGATGTCCCGGTCCGAGCGCAGGGGCGAGACCAGCGACGCGATCGCGATCACCCCGGCGTCCGCGAACAGGCGCGTCAGGTGCCCCACGCGGCGGATGTTCTCCGCGCGGTCGCCGGGGGAGAAGCCGAGATCGTCGGAGATTCCGTGCCGGATGTTGTCGCCGTCGATCAGGTAGGCCAGGCGCCCGCGGGAGACCAGGGCGCGCTCCAGGGCGACGGCCACCGTCGACTTCCCGGAGGCGGGCAGGCCCGTGAACCACACCGTCGCGCCGCGGTGCCCGGTCCGCGCCCAGCGCTCCGCGCGGCCCAGCGAGCTGGGGTGCCAGCGGATGTCGTTGCGGGTCGCCGTGCCCGGGATCACCTCCCGCGCCTCGGTGATGGTGCCGGCGCCCACCGTGTCGTTGCTCGCCTCGTCGATCAGGATGAGCGCGCCCGTGTCCCGGTTCTGCGCGTACGGGTCCGCCACCACCACCGACGAGGTGCGCAGCGTCACCGTCCCGATGTCGTTGAGCGCCAACTCACTCGGACCCACCTGCTCGATCAGGGTCTCCGGGTCCAGGCGCCGCTGCAGCGACTGCACCGTGGCGCGCACCGTGGACGTCGCGTGCTTGAGCGCCACGCGGTCGCCCGCCCGCAGCGGCCGCTCCGCGAGCCAGCACACGGTGACCTCCAGCTCGCGGGCGTTCACCGGGAGGTGCGCGTCGGCGGCGCCGGACACCAGCACGTCGCCGCGGCCCACGTCGATGTCGTCGGCCAGCTCCACCGAGACCGACAGCGGCGCAACGGCGATCGTTCGGTCATCGTCCAGCGTGTCGAGGGCGGTCACCGTGCTCCGGCTGCCCGCGGGCAGTACCAGAACCTCGTCGCCCACGGCGAGGGTTCCCGCCGCGACCCGGCCGGTGTACCGCCGGCGGCGGTCCGCCGTCGGGCGCGAGACCCACTGGACGGGCAGGCGCAGCTCGGTCGCCACCGCCGACGGTGCCCGCAGCGGCACGCTCTCCAGGTGCTCCAGCAGCGTGGGCCCGGTGTACCAGGGGGTGTGCTCCGAACGGTGCACCACGTTGTCGCCGAGCTTGGCGGCCACCGGGATCGCGGGGATCGCGTCCAGGCCGAGACGGGTCGCCAGCTCCGCCAGCTCCGCTTGCACCTGCGCGAACCGGTCCGCGGAGAAGTCGACGAGGTCGATCTTGTTCACCGCCGCGATCACGTGCGGCACGCCCAGCAGCGTGGCGATCCGCGCGTGCCGGCGGGTCTGGCGCAGCACCCCCTTCCGCGCGTCCACCAAGAGGATCGCGACGTGCGCGTTCGAGGCGCCGGTGAACATGTTGCGCGTGTACCGCTCGTGGCCGGGCGTATCGGCCAGCACGTAACTGCGGGTATCGGTGGAGAAGAACCGGTACGCCACGTCGATGGTGATGCCCTGCTCGCGTTCGGCGCGCAGGCCGTCCGAGAGCGCCGCGAGATCCACCTCGTCGCCGTCGGTCACGGCGTCCAGGTGGTCCGTCGGCAGGCTCCCCGTGTCGTGCAGCAGCCGGCCGATCAGCGTCGACTTCCCGTCGTCCACGGAGCCCGCGGTGGCGAGCCGCAGCAGTTGCCGGGTGGTCGGAGGCGCCAGCACACCGGTCATCAGAAGTACCCCTGCTCTCCGCGGCGTTGTCGGTGGTCGGGTCGGGCCGGGCGGCGCATCAGAAGTACCCCTCTTTCTTCCGGTCCTCCATCGCCGCCGCCGACGTCCTGTCGTCGGCGCGGGTCTCACCGCGTTCGGAGACCGTCGCGGCGGAGATCTCCTCGATCACGCCGGCGATGTCGGCGGCGCGGCTGCGCACCGCGCCGGTGATGGTCAGATCCCCGACGGTGCGGTACCGCACCGATTCCCGGGTCACCGTCTCCCCGGCGCGCGGCTGGGTGAACTCGGATACGGCCAGCAGGATCCCGTCGCGCTCGAACACCTCGCGCTCGCTCGCGAAGTAGATGGACGGCAGCTCCAGGCCCTCGAGCTCGATGTACCGCCAGACGTCCAGCTCGGTCCAGTTGGACAGCGGGAACACCCGCACGGACTCGCCGCGCCGGATGCGTCCGTTGTACAGCGACCAGGGCTCCGGTCGCTGCGCCCGCGGGTCCCACTGCCCGAACTCGTTGCGAAAGCTGAACACCCGCTCCTTGGCGCGGGCGCGCTCCTCGTCGCGGCGGGCGCCGCCGAACGCGGAGTCGAAGTTCCCCGCCTCCAACGCGTCCAGCAGGGTGCGGGTCTGCAGACGGTTCCGCGAGCCCGACGATTCGGTGGATTCCGCGACCCGGCCGGCGTCGATCGACTCCTGCACGGACGCCACGATCAGCTCGATCCCCTCGGGCCGCTCCGGGGTGGGCGCCACCCGCCGGTCGCGGAACGCGATCACCTCGTCGAAGTTGTGCCCGGTGTCCACGTGCAGGATCGGGAACGGCAGCGGCGCGGGACGGAAGGCCTTCTCCGCCAGGCGGAGCAGCACGATCGAATCCTTGCCGCCGGAGAACAGGAGCACCGGTCGCTCCAGCTCGGCGGCGACCTCGCGGATGATGTGCACGGCCTCGGCCTCGAGGACGCGCAACTCGTCGACCGCGGCGAGCGACGGGGCGGCGGTGGTCATAGCGGGTATCCGTTCGTCGCGGCGTCGGCGCGGTAACGCTCCGCCCATTCGGCGGAGCGGGCGTTGGACTGGGGTTTCAGCGGGGGCGGGGGAGCGAGCTGCGGGTCCTGGCCGATCGCCTCGAGCACCCGGGCGGTGGTCTTGCGCGGGTCGGCGACCAGCTCGTGGAAGTCGATCTCGAGGGTCTCGATCCCCTCGGCGGCGAACCATGCGCGCCAGGAACGCTCCTGCTCACGGAGCACGCCCGCGAGGTGCGCGATGCCCTCGGCGCTGTACACGGCGCGCTCGTCGCGGTCCCGGTCCGCGGTGGGATCGTCGCGCCAGGCGCGGGTCTGCACCGCGCGCCACATGGACACGGCCTGCCCCACCACGTCGGGCCGGTGGACGTGCACGTACAGCGGATCGGCACCGTCGAACAGGGAACGGATCGCGGTCCGCACCGAGCCCGACGCGATGCGGGTGCGGGTCACCAGGATGGGGGTCTGGTTCCACATCAGCTTGCCGCCCCACACGCCGTTGGGCGTGCGGCCCTCGCGCAGCACGTCGTCGCGCCACTGCGCGGCGGTCCGCGGGTCGACGGTGCCGGGCTCGTCCGGGTCGAGCAGGCCGATCAGCGCGGGATCGTCGACGCCGGCGAACCATTCGCGGGGCTGCGGCGCGAGCGAGGACGAGGGGTAGAACTGGAAGAACTCCTGCGGTCGTCCGGCGACGCCGGTGGCGGCGAGGGACTCCACGAGGAGCGTGCTCCCGCTGCGCTGGCTGGCGCACACGAGATATCCGGTGGGCTGGGGCATGCCGCCCAGTCTGACGCAGAAAGGCGCTTCGACCTGGGGTTCGGCGGCACCGTGAGTGTGAGTCTTGACGGATCGCGGCCGGTGTGGTGCGGGCGCTACAGCGCGTCGATACCCGCCAGGATCAGGTTCAGCCCCGCCAGGAACTGGGCGCGGTCGTCGTGGCCGGCCATGCTCGCGGCGATGCGTGTGATGTAGGGGAATTCGTTCGCGTCCAGCCGCGCCATCGCGTCGGCGACGCCGCCCAGCAGTTCCTCGCGGCTGGGGCCGCTGCGGGCGAGCGCGGTGCGCGCCTGGGCGGCGTTCTGGGACGCCGCGCCCAGAACGTAGGCGACGATCGCGGTGCTGGCGTCGAACAGCGCGGCATCGGGGGTTCCCATCGCGATCACGGCGCCGCCGATCAGCTCGTTCAGCCGCAGGTTCGTGGGCCGGCCCGGGTCCGCGATCACCTGCGCGGCGAGCCACGGGTGCGCGTCGATCGTGTCGAACAGCGCCAGCGCGAGCGCGCGGACGGACTCGCGGGGATCGCGGGAACCCGTGGCGCCCGGGGTGTCTCGCCCGGCCCGGGCTTCGGGGGCGGCGAGCACCGGCCCCAGGACGGCCTCGGCCGCGGCGGCGAGCAGCTCCTCCTTGCCCGCGACGTGGTGGTAGATCGCGCCGCTGCCGGTGCGCAGCGCGTGCGCGAGGGCGCGGAAGGTCAGTGCGTCCGCGCCGTGCTCGTCGAGCAGGACGATCGCCGCGTCGACGATGCGATCGGCGGTGAGGGCGTCGGTGCGCCGGCTGCGTGGGGGCACGGCTCCATCTTGACATATATGGAACGGTGTTCCAAACTCGAATGGAACAACGTTCCAACGAAAGGAGAGCGTCATGGAAACCCCCATCGCCATCATCGGAGCCGGGCTCGGCGGCCTCGCCCTCGCCCGCGTCCTCCACGTCCACGGCATCGCCGCCACCGTCTTCGAGGCCGAGGCCTCGCCGATGGCCCGCACCCAGGGCGGCCAGCTGGACATCCACGAGGCCGACGGCCAGGCCGCCATCGAGGCCGCCGGCCTCACCGCCGAGTTCCGCGCGCTGATCCACGAGGGCGGCGAGGCGACCCGCGCGCTCGGGCGGGACGGCACCGTCCTGCTCGACATCCCGGACGACGGCAACGGCGGCCGGCCCGAGGTGCTCCGCGGCGAGCTGCGAAAGCTACTGCTCGACGCGCTCCCCGCGGACACGGTCCGCTGGGGCGCCAAAGTCGTCGCCGTGCGGTCCCTCGGCGGCGGCCGGCACGAGGTGCGGCTGTCCGACGGCGACGTGATCACCACCGGCCTGCTGATCGGCGCCGACGGCACCTGGTCCAAAGTCCGTGCCCTGGTGACGGATACGGCACCGTCGTACTACGGGACGACCTACGTGGAGACCTACCTGCACGACACCGTGCGCCGGCACCCCGGCATCGCCGAGATGGTCGGCGGGGGAGCCATGTTCGCGCTCGCGCCGGGGCGGGGGATCAGCACGCACGCCGAGGCGGGCGACATCGTGCACACCTACGCGCAACTGCACGTGCCCGAGGACTGGGTCGACGGGATCGACTGGACCGACGCCTCCGCGGCCGCCGCCCGGGTCATCGCCGAATACCCCGGCTGGTCCCCCGAACTGCTCCGGCTGATCGGCGAATCGGACACCCCGCTCGTGCCGCGCCGGCTCTACACGCTGCCCCTCGGGCTGCGCTGGGAGCACGTCCCGGGCGTCACGCTGATCGGCGACGCGGCGCACGTCTGCCCGCCGGCGGGGGAGGGCGCCAACATCGCCCTGTTCGACGGTGCCGAACTCGCCCGGCACCTCGTCGCCCACCCCGGTGACCCGGACGCCGCGATCGCCGCGTACGAGCGGGAGATGTTCGCCCGGGCGGAGGAGTCCTCGTCCGGTGCGGAGGAGATGGCCGCCCTGATGCTCGGCGAGAACGCCCCGAACGGCCTGCTGGAGTTCTTCGCGCCGCTCGTCGAGCGCGCCGGAGCCGGCCCGAACCGGGCCTGAACCGCTGCGCGGGCTACCGCCCGAGCGGGCCCCGCCCGAGGCGCAGCAGCAGCATCGCCAGGGTGTGGCCCTCGCGGCCCAGCTCGGAGAACCGCTCGAGCACCTTCATCTCCCGCGAATGCACCAGCCGGGTGCCGCCGGACGCCATGCGCGTGCGGCCGATGATGCGCGAGACCTCGGTGCGGCGCTTGATCGCGGCGAGGATCTCGGCGTCGAGGCGATCGATCTCCTCGCGCAGGGCCGCGATCTCCTCCTCGGCGAGCGGCGTCTGCGCGCCGGTGTCGTCCGGTGTGCTCATGGTTCAAGTTTTCCACAGCCGCGCGGCGGCCGGACCGCCACGTGCCGTCCCGGGCGGGACGCGCCGGCGCGGGTCCGGCGCCGCCGTCTCTACCATCGAGACCGTGCCCGCCCTCCGCCCCGCCGCCGTGCCCGCATCGCGGCGCGTGCTGTGGATCGGCGCGACGGTGCTCGTCCTCGCCCAGCTGGCGGTGCGCGGCTACGTGCTGGGGCGCGGGTACTTCTACTGGG
>JBEBXD010000065.1:0-27362 GCA_040391845.1 Tsukamurella paurometabola
GCGCCCTACGCCTGCGGGCCCGGCGACCTCAGTACCGAGGCCTCGAGCTACCTCGGCGGGCTGATCACCGGCCTCGCTGCGGCACCCCCCACCGGGGTGCCGGCGGTCCCCGGCGCCGCGCCGCTCGCCCCGCAGGCCCGCGCCTGGCTCGAGGGGGTGCTCGCCGGGATCTACGGCGGCGCACCGGCGGAGTCCTCCCCCACGCCGGCCGAGACGGTGACCGTGGGGTGGGCCTCGCAGACCGGCACCGCCGAGGGCTACGCCGCGGATTGCGCCGCGGCGCTGCGCGATGCGGGGCTGCCGGCCACCGTCATCGGCGCCGAGCAGGTGGCGCCCGCGCAGCTGACCGGCACCGTCGTCCTGCTCGTGGCGACGACCGGCGACGGGGACGCCCCCGACAACGGCGTCGCGCTGTGGGACGCGCTCGCGACGGCCGAACCGGGCGATCTCGAGGGCCTGCGATTCTCGGTGCTGGGCTTCGGCGACCCGTCGTACGCCGACTTCTGCGGCTTCGCGCGCAAACTCGACG
This sequence comes from Tsukamurella paurometabola, assembly GCA_040391845.1. Lineage (GTDB taxonomy): Bacteria > Actinomycetota > Actinomycetes > Mycobacteriales > Mycobacteriaceae > Tsukamurella > Tsukamurella paurometabola_B. The sequence continues at coordinate 530 of JBEBXD010000065.1, forward strand.
CCCGCCTCGAGCACCTGGGCGGCACGCGGATCGCGCCACGCGCCTCCTGCGAGCCGGACTACGCAGACACCGCTGCGGCGTGGCTCGGCTCCGTGGTGAAGGCGCTCGACCCCGCCGCGGTACCTCCGACCCGAGAGCCCGTCGCGGCCGCCGGCCCGTCGCGCACGAACCCGCTGCGCACCCGCCTCCTGGAGTCCGAGCGGCTCTCGGGCGAGGGCGCGGCGAAGGACGTGCGGCGCTTCACCTTCGAGCTTCCCGCCGCGACGCTGCCGTACCGGGCCGGAGACGCGCTCGGCGTGTGGCCGCGCAACACCGCGCCGGTGATCGAGGAGTTCTGCGCCCTCACCGGCATCGCCGCCGGCCGCGACCGCGCGGACCTCGGACTCGACCGCAAGGACCTCACCCGGATCACCCCCGAGCTGCTGCGGTTCGTCGCCGACCGCTGCGCGGTGCCCGGCGAGCTGCGCGGCATCGTCGACGAGCCCACGAAGTTCGCCGATTGGGCGTGGGGCCGCCAGCTCCTGGACCTGCTCGCGGCGCATCCCGTGCAGGCCGAACCGGACGAGTGGGAGGCGCTGCTGCGGCCGTTGACGCCGCGCCTGTACTCGATCTCCTCCAGCCCGCACGAGGCCGCGGACCGCGTCTCGATCACCGTGTCCGTGGTCGGTTTCGACCACGACGGCCGCCGACGGGCCGGCGTCTGCGGCTCGCACCTCGCCGGCCTCGGCGAGGGCGGCGAGGCGGAGGTGTTCGTCCAACCCACCCGCGCGTTCCTGCCGCCCGAGGACCCCTCCGCCCCGGCGATCATGATCGGACCCGGCACCGGCATCGCCCCGTTCCGCGGCTTCCTGCACGACCGGGCCGGCACGGGCGCGACCGGGCGCAACTGGCTGTTCTTCGGCGAGCAGCACGAGGCCACCGACTTCTACTACCGCGCGGAGCTCGACGCGCTCACCACGCAGGGCGTGCTGACCCGGGTGGACACCGCGTTCTCCCGGGACACCGACCGGAAGGTGTACGTGCAGGACCGGATGCGCGAGCACGCCGCGGAGCTGTGGCAGTGGATCCGCGACGGCGCGCACGTGTACGTGTGCGGCGACGCCGCGCGCATGGCCCGGGACGTGGACGAGGCGCTGCGCGGTATCGTCGCCGAGTACGGCCACATGGCGCCCCGCAGCGCGGACGCCTACCTGGCGGCGCTGTCCGCGGAACGGAGATACGTGCGTGACGTCTACTGACCGCGAGCCGGCCGCAGCCTGGGACGCGGCCCTCATCGTGGCCGGCGGACGCGCGCGCCGCCTCGGGCTGGACAAGCCCGAACTGTCGGTCGGCGGTCGGCGGTTGCTCGACGCCGCGATCGCCGCCGCCGGCGGGGCGCCCACCGTGGTGGTCGGCCCGCCCCGCGAGGTCGGCCCGGACGTCGACCTGGTGCGGGAGGATCCGCCCCGCGGCGGCCCGCTGGCGGCGATCGCGGCCGGGCTCGCCGCCGTCGCGGCGACCGCCCGCACCATCGCCGTGCTCGCCGCGGATGTCCCCGAGATCGAGTGCTCCGCCGTGGCGCGCCTCGCGGCGCTGCGCGCGCGGACCGGTGCCCCCGTCGCCCTCGCCGAGGACGCGCACGGCCGGCCGCAGTACCTGCTGGCGGTGTGGGACGCCGCCGCCCTCCGCGCAGCCGTCGCCGGGATCGGCCGGGCCGCGGGATCGCCCGTGCGCGTGTTGTTCCCGGCGTCGGCACCGCGGCTGCGGCTCCCCCTCGCCGACGTCGACACCCCCGAGGACCTGGCCCGCGCGCGGACCGCGCCCACCGCCGTCCGCCGACTGCTCGCGACGGCGCTGCCCGCCCTGCCCACCACCGCCGGCCCCCCGGTCCCCGGTGCCGCGCTCGCCGGGCCGCTCGTCGCCGCCGCACCGTTCCCGCCGTTCGATCAGTCCGCGATGGACGGCTGGGCGGTCTCCGGGCCGCCCCCGTGGCGCGCGCTCGACGGTGCCGCGCTCGCCGGGCACGCCGCGCCGCCCGTCGCCCCCGGCACCGCGGTGCGGATCGCGACCGGCGCGCGCGGGCGCGAGGGCGCCGACCGGGTGGTCCGCGACGAGGACGTCGTGGCCGATGGCCCGCTCCTGAACACCGGCGCCCCGGCACGGGACGACGTGCGGCGCACCGGATCAGCGTGGGTGGCCGGCACCCTCCTCGCGGACGCGGGCACCCCGGTGGACGAGGCCCTGGCCTCCCTCGCCGCCGCCGCGGGCGTCGCCGAGGCCGCGGTCCGAGGCCCCGTGCGGATCCGCCTGCACACCTCCGGCGACGAGGTCGGTGCCGCCGGGAGCAGGGGGCTGCCGGAGACCGCGTGGTCCCCCGTTGCCGGCATCCTCGAGGGCGCGGGCGCGCTCGTCCTGCGCGGCGCGCACCTCCCCGATTCGGCCGCGGCCGTCGGCGCCGCGCTGGCCTCCGACGGGGCCGACGTGGTCGCGATCATCGGCGCCACCGGCCGCGGCGCCGCGGACCGGCTCCGCGGCGCGCTGGGCGCGGCGGGCGCGGAGCTCCTCGTCGACGGGGTCGACGTGCGGCCCGGAGGCTCGCTCCTGGTGGCGACGGTGCCGGGCGGCCCCGTCGTGCTGGGGCTGGGCGGCAACCCGATGGCGGCGATGGTCGGGGCTGCGCTCCTGGCGCGTCCGCTGCGGGTGGCCCTGCTGCGGGAGCGGCCGCCGGCCGCCGAGATGCTCGTCCTCGCCGACGCCAACCCGGACGACCGGTGGCGGATGCTGCCCGTGGAGCCCGACGGTGCAGGGCGGTGGCTGCTGCCCGATTCCGTGGCCACCCCGCACCTCCGCGACGCCGTGGGCCGCCGGGCCATAGCCCTGGTCCCGCCGCTGGCGCGGCCCGGCGACCTGGCCGAACGCCTCGCCTGACCCGGACCCCGTCGGTCTCACGCCCGGCCGGTTCGCGCCGTGAGGAAGGCGTGATCACCGGGCAACACGACGGCACGCCGCCGCAACACCACCTCCCTAGATTCGGTGCCAACGGTTTCCGGCGAGAGGAGAGGTCCATGGTCACCCAGCGCACCGTCGTGGTGGTGGGGCACGGCATGGTCGGCCACAGGTTCGTCGAGGCGCTGCGCGCCCGGGACGATGAGGGCCAATGGCGCGTCGTGGTCCTGGGTGAGGAGGCCGACGGTGCCTACGACCGCGTGGGGCTCTCGGCCTACGTCGGTGCCTGGGACCGGTCCGCGCTGGCGCTGGCCGGCAACGACTACGCCGGCGACCCGATGGTGGAGCTGCGCCTCGGCAGCCGGGTGACCGGCATCGACCGCGCCGCGCGGACGGTGAGCACCGGGGACGGCCCCGTCGCCTACGACGCGCTGGTGCTGGCGACCGGCTCGTACGCGTTCGTGCCGCCCGTGCCCGGCCACGACCTGCCGGGCTGCCACGTGTACCGCACGCTCGACGACCTCGACGCGATCCGGGCCGACGCCGAAGCGGCGCAGCGGCGTTCCGCCGACCCGGTGGGCGTCGTGGTGGGCGGCGGCCTGCTGGGGCTCGAGGCGGCGAACGCGCTGCGCACCCTGGGGCTACGGCCGCACGTGGTGGAGGTCAACCCGCGGCTCATGCCGCAGCAGGTGGACCCCGCGGGCGGCGAGCACCTGGCCCGGATGATCGGCGAGCTGGGCATCGACATCACCCTCTCCTCCGGCACCACCGACATCGCCCGCGGCGAGCACGGCCTGGCCGTGACCCTCAAGGACGAGAGCGTGCTGGACGCGGCGGTCGTGGTGTTCGCCGCCGGCGTGCGCCCGCGCGACGAGCTGGCCCGCGACGCGGGGCTGACCGTCGGCGAGAGGGGCGGCGTGATCACCGACATCGCCTGCACCACCTCGGATCCAGCGGTGTACGCGATCGGGGAGGTCGCGGCGATCGAGGGACGCTGCTACGGGCTGGTGGGGCCGGGGTACGCGACGGCGGAGGTCGTCGCGGACCGGCTGCTGGGCGGAGACGCACGGTTCCCGGGCGCGGACCTGTCGACGAAGCTGAAGCTGCTGGGCGTGGACGTGGCCTCGTTCGGCGACGCCCTGGGCGCCACGCCCGGCGCCCTGGACGTGGTGGTGAGCGACCCGATCGGCGGGACCTACGCCAAACTCGTTCTGTCCGACGACGCCTCGACGCTGCTGGGCGGCGTGCTCGTGGGCGACGCCTCCCAGTACGGCGTGCTCCGGCCCCTCGTGGGGGCCTCCCTGCCGGGCGACCCGGTCTCGCTCATCGCCCCCGCGGGCGACGGGGCCGCCGCGATCGGTGTGGCCGCCCTGCCCGATGCGGCGCAGGTCTGTTCGTGCAACGACGTCTCGAAGGGCACGCTGTGCGCGGCGATCGCGGACGGCGCGTGCACCGTCGCCGAGCTCAAGGGGTGCACGAATGCGGGGACCTCGTGCGGTTCGTGCGTTCCGCTGCTGTCCCAGCTGCTCGAGGCGGAGGGCGTCACCGTCTCGAAGTCGCTGTGCGAGCACTTCTCCCAGTCCCGGGCCGAGCTGTTCGAACTGGTGCAGGCCAGCGGCATCCGCACCTTCTCCGGCCTGATCGAGCGGTTCGGCACCGGCACGGGGTGCGACCTGTGCAAGCCGACGGTGGCGTCGATCCTCGCCTCGACGAGCTCCGATCACATCCTGGACGGGGAGCAGGCGTCGCTGCAGGACAGCAACGATCACTTCCTCGCCAACATCCAGCGCAACGGCACCTACTCGGTGGTGCCGCGCATGCCCGGCGGGGACGTGACCGCCGAGCAGCTCATCGTGATCGGCGAGATCGCCCGCGACTTCGGGCTGTACACCAAGATCACCGGGGGGCAGCGGATCGACATGTTCGGCGCCACCGTGGATCAGCTGCCGCTGATCTGGCGGCGGCTGGTGGACGCCGGCATGGAATCCGGGCAGGCCTACGGGAAGTCGCTGCGCACGGTGAAGAGCTGCGTGGGCAGCGACTGGTGCCGGTACGGCCAGCAGGACTCGGTGCAGATGGCGATCGACCTCGAGCTGCGATACCGCGGCCTGCGCTCTCCGCACAAGATCAAGATGGGGGTCTCCGGCTGCGCGCGGGAGTGCGCCGAGGCCCGCGGCAAGGACGTCGGCGTGATCGCCACCGAATCCGGCTGGAATCTGTACGTGGGCGGCAACGGCGGCATGACGCCCCGGCACGCACAGCTGCTGGCGGGCGACCTGGACTCGCAGACCCTGGTGCGGTACGTGGACCGGTTCATCATGTACTACATCCGCACCGCGGATCGCCTGCAGCGCACCGCCTCCTGGGTGGAGGGCCTCGACGGCGGGATGGACCGCCTGCGCGAGGTGGTCATCGACGACGCCCTCGGGCTGAACGCCGAATTCGAGGCGGCCGTCGCCCGGCACGTGGACGGGTACGCCTGCGAGTGGAAGGGCGTGCTCGACGATCCCGACAAGCTGGCCCGCTTCGTCTCCTTCGTCAACGCCCCCGGCGCGCCCGACCCCACCGTCGATTTCGGCGAGAAGAACGGCCGCAAGGTACCGGTGCTGCTCGGCACCCCCGCCGTGGCGGCACCGGCCCGAAAGGACTCCTGATGACCGCGACGCCCGTTCCCTTCGACCTGCACCGCTGGACCCGCGACTGGACGGCGGCCTGCTCCCTCGACCGGCTCGAGCGCCTGCGCGGGGTGGCCGTCCTGCTGCCCGACGGCGCCCAGGTGGCGCTGTTCCGGTTGGCGGACGACAGCATCCGCGCGGTCGGCAACATCGACCCGATCGGCCGGGCCGCGGTGCTCTCGCGCGGCATCGTCGGCGACCGGGGCGGATTCCCCGTGGTCCAGTCGCCGCTCAAGAAGCAGGCGTTCAGTCTCCTGGACGGACGATGTCTGGACGCGCCGGACGTCTCGATCCCGGTGTACGACACCAGGATCTCGCTGGACGGCACCGTCTTCGTGGCGAACTCGCCCGACGTCCGATTCGGTTTCCGTGTACGCGCGTGCACTGTGTGATCGCACCCCCGCTACCCTGCTCCTGACACGAAGGAGTAGACGATGCCAGGTCAGAGCGGCCCCTCCCTCGGACTGGAGGATCGGTCCCCCCTCGCGGCGGCCGACGTCCGGTTCCTCGTGAGCTCGATCGCCCCCGACGTCGACTCCCGCATCGAGAGCGGGACGCCCCACGGCCGGATCAGCCCCGCGGCCCTGCGGATCGACCCCGACGGGGAGCCGCGGCTCGCCGCGGTACCGGACCCCGAGGCGGCGGAACTCTACGCCGCGCCCGAGGTCCGGGACGGCGCGGCGCCGACCGCCCGCTCCGAGGTGTTCGCGCTCGCGAGTACCACGTACACGTTGCTCACGGGGCATCCGCCGAATCCGTCCGGGGTCGCGACGGTGCGGCGCGATCGCCCCGACCTCGGCCCCGAGGTGGACGGGGTGCTGCTCCAGGCGACCGCGCGGACGCCGGACCTGCGCTTCGCCTCGGCCGCCGACTTCGCGGCCGCGCTCTCCGAGGCCCTCGGGGCCGCCACGGCGAAGCCCCTACCGCTGAACCCGCGCGCGGAGCGGAGCCCGGAATCCGCACCCCCGGCCCCCGCACCGGAGCCGCGATTCGTCGCTCCCGCTGCTGCCGCCGCACCGCCGGCGGCTCCCACTCCCCCTGCCCCTGCGGCACCGCCTGCGCGGCCGACGCGGGACGAGGGCCGCGAGGAGTCGGCGACGCAGGTCCGGCCGGCGACACAGGACCGGCCGGTGCCGCCCTCTCGGCCCGCCGCTCGGCGCGGCCTCGAAATCCCCGAGGCGGCGCTGCCGATCGTCTTCCTGCTGCTGGTGGTCCTCATCGCCGCGGGCTGCATGGCCCTGTTCCTCAGCGGGACGTAGGCACTCAGCCGTCCCCGGCGGGGCGCTCGGTGACCGGCCGATCCGCGATCCCGGCGTGCGCGCGGCGCAGACACGCCAGGCGCACGACGGACGGATGCAGCCCCAGCGGCTCGCCGACAACGTCGGCACCACTGTCGCGCAGCCGCTGTTGGAACAGCCCCTCCGCGAGGAGGTAGGACGCGACGGCGACGGTGCCCGCGCCCTCCGAGCGGACGCGCGCGACCACCTCCGGGACCGACGGATAGCCCTCGGTCTGCTGGCTGGGAGCGGCGAAGGCGATGGCCACCCGGACCCCCACGAGCGCGGACAGCGCCGCGGCGGTGCGCCGCAGCTGCCCCTGGGCGTGCACGTCGCGGGTGCCGGCGGCCGCCATGACCACGGCGTCGCCGTGCCGCCAGCCGGCCTCGGTCAGGCGTCCCAGCATCGCGCGGGCCAGTTCCGGTGAGGGGCCGAGGGATTGAGTCACCGTGACCCTGCGGTGGCCGGACGCGGCCACCTGCCGCGGCAGGTCCTGGCGCACGTGGTACCCGCTGGAGAGGAACGCCGGCACCACCACGGTGGGTTCGCCGAGCACATCGGCGAGGACCTCGGTGGGGGTGGGCCCCACGACGTCGACGAAGGCGACGCGCACCGTCTCGGACAGGCGCTCGGTCATGACCCCGGCGAGTTCGCCGATCATCGCCACACCGTGTTCGCTGCGGGTGCCGTGCGCCACCAGGAGCGTGCCCACCTCAGTGTTCCTCGTCGAGCGGCAGACGGTAACCACGTTTGACCACGGTGGCCACGATCTCCTTGTGCCCCAGTCCCGCCCGCAACCGGGCGACGGCGGCCTCCACGGCGTGCGGATCGTCGCCGCCGAGTGCCGCGAGCAGTTCCTCCCGCGGCACCACAGCCCCGGGCGCGCGGGCCAGGAGACGCAGCAGGACCACCGACGTCGGCGTGAGTTCGCGGCGCTCACCGTCGACGACGGCGCCCCGGGCCCGGACGCCCAGGGTGTGCCCGGCGACCGTCAGGTCGTGCCGCCGCACGGGCAGGTCCTGTTCGACGAGGCGGGCGAGCGCGCCCAGGCGCATCCGCTCCGGGGTGACCGAGGCGACCCCGACGCGTTCCAGCGGCGTCGCGGTGACCGGGCCCACGCAGTACGGCACCACCGGGCCGCGCAGCGCCCCGTGGACGGCCTCGGTGAGCCCCAGCGCGGCGGCGCGCTCGAGCACCGAGGCCACGGCGGGGGCGGAGGTGAAGGTGACGGCGTCGAGATCGGCGGTGGCGATCGCCTCGACGATCCGGTCGAGGCCGGTCAGGTCGGTGGGCTGTTCCCACCGGTACACGGGGACCGGCACGATCTCCGCGCCGAGGGCGCGCAGCCCGTCGAGCAGGCCCGGGTTCGGGTCCCACTCGTCGGTGGCGCCGTGCAGCTGCACCGCGACCCGCCGGCCGGTGAGGTCGGAGCCGGCGAGGTGGCTGAGCACCTCGGTGGACGACTCCGACGGCGGGGACCACTCCTCACGCAGTCCCGCGGCGCGGAGGGCGCCCGTGGCCTTCGGCCCACGGGAGATGACGCGGCCGCCGCCGAGCGCCGCGATCAGGCGCTCCGCGACGCCCCAGCCCTCCGCCGCCTCGAGCCACCCGCGGAAGCCGATGCCGGTGGTGGCGACGAGCAGGTCAGGAGGGCCGGCGAGCAACTCGTCGGTGGCGGCGCGCAGCCGGTCGTCGTCGGCGAGCGGCACCATCGCGATCGCGGGGGCGGCGAGCACGGCGGCGGCGCGCCGCTCGAGCAGGGTGGTCAGCTCGTCGGCGCGGCGCGCGGCCGTGACGGCCACGGTGAATCCGAGGAGGGGCGCCTCGGTCATCGGGTCGGACTCCTTCGGTGGTGCGGTCATCGGGTGTCGGCGACGGTGAGCGCACCGTCGCGGGGTGCGCGATCAAGCGTCCCATGCCCGCGCGGGGCGGGAGTACGCACGTACACCTTCCAGGTGATCACGGCCGCCACCAGGTAGAAGACGCCGAACACCCAGAACGCGACCGTCGCGGTGCCGTGCGCCTGGTAGGAGGCGCGCAGCACGAGGTTGATCCCGACGCCGCCGAGCCCGCCGATGGCGCCGGCGATGCCGATCACCGCGCCCGACATCGCGCGCGAGTAGTGGGTGCGTGCGGCCTCGTCGATGTCCTTCGAGCGCGCCTTCGCCTCGAAGATCGAGGGGATCATCTTGTACACGGACCCGTTCCCGAGACCACTGAGCAGGAACAGGGCGATGAAGCCGAGCACGTACGCGCCGAGCACCCCGCCCGAGGGCGCGCCGGACCCCGCGACGGTGGCCGCGGCGATGAGCAGGCCACCGGCGGCGATCATCCCGCCCAGCACGTACAGGGTCACGCGGCCGCCTCCGATCCGGTCGGCCAGCTTGCCGCCGTACACCCGCGAGATGGAGCCGAGGAGCGGGCCGAGGAAGGCGATCTGCGCGGCGTGCAGCGAGGCCTGCGCGGCGGATTCGCCGCCCGCCCGGAACGTCGCCTGCAGGACCTGCCCGAACGCGAAGGAGAAGCCGATGAAGGAACCGAAGGTGCCGATGTACAGCAGGGAGAGGATCCAGGTGTCTCGGTCGCGGGTCGCGGCACGCATGGCCGCCGTGTCCACGGTGGGCACCTGCAGGTTGTCCATGAACAGGGCGGCGCCGATCCCGGCGGCCGCGAGCAGCGCGAGGTACACGGCGCACACCCAGTACGGTTCGCGGTTGCCCGCCGTGGCGATCACCAGGAGCCCCACGAGCTGGATCGCCGGCACGCCGATGTTGCCGCCGCCCGCGTTGAGGCCGAGCGCCCAGCCCTTGAGCCGCTGCGGGAAGAAGGCGTTGATGTTGGTCATGGAGGAGGCGAAGTTGCCGCCGCCGAAGCCGGTGAGCGCCGCGCACGCGAGGTACACCCACAGCGGCTGGCCGGGGTTCGCGAGGATGAGGATCGTCGCGATCACCGGTACCGCCAGCACGAACGCGCTGAAGATCGTCCAGTTCCTCCCGCCGAAGCGGGCCGTGGCCAGCGTGTACGGGATCCGCAGGCAGGAGCCGATCAGGGTGGCGGTGGCGCCGATCAGGAACTTGTCCGCCGTGCTCAGCCCGTAGACGTCCTGCGGCATGAACAGCACCATGACCGACCACAGGGACCAGACGGAGAAGCCCACGTGCTCGGCGATCACGGACCACAGCAGGTTCCGCTTCGCGATCCGTTCACCGCCCGATTCCCATTGCTGCCGGTTCTCCGGATCCCAGTCCGTGATCGTGTGTGATCGGCTCATGTCCAGACCTCCCGTGCGTCGTCGTGTTGCTCGGCAACGCTAAGGAGGCGATGTTGCGGCGCCGGTTCCCGCGGTGTCCGCCCGGTGAACTCGCCCTCACGACCACGAGCGGCCGCGCGTGAGGTCGCAGCGCGGTCCGGGACCCACTCAGAAGTCGGGGGCGCCGGCGGCCACCGCGGGCTCGCGCCCCGCCTCCTCGACCCGTTCCCCGTCCTGCGCGCCGAGCCCCCGGACCACGACGGGGCCGTCGTTCCCGGGCGCGGCGCTCCCGGGCGCGGCGCTCCCGGGGCTCGCGCTCCCGGGCACCGCACCGTCGGCCGCGCCCTCGGAGACGGTCTCGAGCGGCGCGGGGATCACCTCACGGTACGGCTCCCCCTTACCCACGTACTGACTCGCGCACATCCGCAGGTTGAGGCCGATCGCGTCCGCCTTGAGGTCCAGCGAGCTGTGCCGCTGACCATCGGCGCCGTCGAAGGACTCGTGCTTGAGCTCGCCGTGCACGATCACCGGCCGCCCCTTCGCGATCACGGCGCGCGCGTTGCGGGCCAGCGCCCCGAACGCCTTGACGTTGAGCCACACCGTGCTCGTCTGCTTCCACTCGCCGTTGTCGTCGAGGTAGCCGTTGTTCGCGGCCATCGTGAAGCTCAGGAAGTCGTGCCGCTGATCGCGGGCGGACTCCCGGTAGGTCAGGTCGTTCGTCACGTTCCCCGCTGCGAATACAAGTACCCCGGGCATGGCGCCCTCCTCCTCATGTGGCGCGGCCGGCGGTTCCCGGCCGTCGTCCACGAGTCTCTGCCGTCGCACCCGCGACGGACCCCGCTCGCGCCGCCGCCTGTGGAGAAAACAGGTTTCATACGCTTACCTGTGGATGAACTCGGAGGGATCCGGGTGCGCGTCCGCCTCCCACGAGATTCGCACCGGAGGGTTGTCAGGGCGACAACGACTCCTCCCACTCTCCGTGCACATGCACGGCCCACGCCCGACAAGGACCCCTGGTACTCCGATCCGCCCAACACGGCGTCGCTCCGCCCCGGAATCAGCAACTTCACGATGTGGCTCGGATTCGCCGGCCTCAGCCGCAACGTCCCCGAAGCGTTCGACGCCGAGAAGTGCTCACCTCGGCGGGCGAGTCCCTCGAGACCGCGCCCGGCGTCATGCGGATCCCGGCCGATCAGAGCCTCGGCCACCACGTCCCGGACATACCGCTGCTCTGGTTCCACGCCGCCTGGGACGAACTGATCCCTCCGCGCAAGGGTGGTGCTCCGCGGCATGTCACCCGGGCCGCGCTACTTCCTCCCGTGGTCGCCGCTCCCCGAGGGCTTCCCCGGCGGCTGATGCCGCGACCGCCCGGCGGGCCGCCCGCTTACGCGAGCCAGCCCGCCGCCGTGAAGCCCTCGAGGTAGCGCTCGATCAGCGGGCGGTCGAGCCGGGGGATGTCCCCGGGCCCGATCCCGGACTCGCGCACCGCTTCCCGGAACCGGTCGGCGGAGAGCGCCGGCGCTGCGCCCGCCGGCGCCGGGTGGGCGAAGGAGTGCAGCAGGGGCAGCACCGACCGCTGCCGCTCCTGCGCGGGCAGCGCACGCAGCTCCGCCTCGAACCGGTCCAGCCACTGCCCGTAGTCCACGACCCGCTCGACCGGCCGGACCTCGGCGATCCAGTCGACGAAGTCGTCGAGGCCCGCCCCGGCCTCGTCCACGTTGAGGACGTGGAAGGTGCGCACGCCCGCGCGGCCCGCCGCGCCCAGGGTGACGATCGCCTCGGCGGTGAAATCCACCGGCAGGCCGTCGTAGTGCGGGCGGCGGGCGGCCGGGTCCGCGGAGAACGACGCGGGCGCGAGACCGGTGCGGGCGATGCTCAGGAGGAGCCGGGTGAACTGGTCCACCGGGTTGTACTGCCCGCGGAACCTGCTGTGCGCCAGGATCATGTTCGAGCGGAACACGCGCACCGGCAGGTCCGCGAGGTCGGAGGCCTCCCGCAGCAGGACCTCGCCCGCCCACTTGCTCACCGCGTAGCCGTTGGCATAGGCGTCCGCGCCGATCCGCCGGGAGGCGCCCGCCACCCGGACGTCGTCGTCCTCGGCGAGCAGGCGCCCGTCGTCCTGCGGGACCACGGCCACCGTCGAGACGTAGTCGATCGACTTGCGCCGCACCGTGAGCGCGAGGCGGGCGATCTCCGCGGTCCCCACCACGTTCGGCCCGAAGAGCTGGTCGTAGGGCAGAACGTGGTTGACCATCGCACCGCAGTGCACCACGTGGTCCACGCGGGCCGCGAGGCCGTCCCAGGTGCCCGCGTCGAGTCCCAGCGAGGGTGCGCCGAAGTCGCCGGCCACCACCTCGAGGTGCCGCCCGGCGAGGTCCGCGAACTCCGCGGTCAGCGCGGGATCGGCGGTGCCGATCGCATCGAACACCCGTAGCCGCCCCTCCTCCGCGTCCGCGGCGCGGACGAGCGCGACCACCGTGCCGCCGCTGCGGGCGACGCGGCGCAGCCACTCGAGCAGCAGGAACCTGCCCAGGTAGCCCGTGGATCCGGTGAGCAGCACGACCTCCGGCTCGCCGCCCGCCGCGGGCAGTGAGGGCGCGGCGGCGAGCACCGCCGGATCGATGAACTTCCCCAGGGTGAGGTCCGCGGCGTGCGCGACCTGCGCCCCCTCGCCGTGCACCGACGCCGCCGTGGGGGTTGCCACCGCGCCGGACAGCGCACCGTCGACGTGCGCGACGAGGCCGCCCAGGGTGGCGGTGGGGCCCACGATGGCCTGCACGGGAACCGGGACGCCGTAGAGGCCCTCCAGCGTGGTGGCGAGGGACAGCGCGGAGAGCGAGTCGCCGCCGAAGTCGGTGAACCGGGATTCGGGGCCGATCCCCTCGCCGTCGATCCCCAGGGTCAGCGCGGCGGCGCGCAGCACCACCTCGGCGGTCGGGCCGTCCGCGTCGAGCCCGCGGAGCCCGTCGCGGCGCCGCCGATCGGCGGCGTCGTACAGGGCGGCGAGGCGGTCGCCGTACCGCGCGGTGAGCGCGGGGCGGACGAGTTTGCCGATGCCCGAGCGCATCCCGTTCTCCTGTGAGAACGGCTCCCGCTCGATGATCACATCGCGCGGCACCTCGTACGAGGCGAGCCCGCTCTCCCGCGCGACCAGCGCCAGCGCGTCGAGCACCCGCGCGCGGGCCTCCTGTTCGGTCTCCCCCTCGGGCCCGGGCGCGGGAACGACCACCGCGAGGAGGTACGCGCGTTCGCTGGTGCCGTACAGGAACACCTGGTGCACAGCGGGACTCGCCGCATATGCGGCCTCGAGCCGGGCGATCGGCACGAACTCGCCCTGGGCCAGCTTGATCACGTTGCTACGGCGGTCCACGTACTCGAGCCGGTCCGGCCCCAGCTCCGCCATGACGTCGCCGGTGCGGTAGTAGCCCTCGTCGTCGAGCAGCGGGTGCTGCGCCCGGTAGTAACCGGGGATCAGCTGCGTGGATTTGACCAGGAGCTCACCCCGGGGGTGCGGACGGTCCGTGGTGAGGTAGCCCAGCTCGGGGACGTCGATCAGCTTGTAGTCGGTCACCGGCGGCCGCGCCACTACCCCGTCCACGATGACGCCGCCGGCCTCGGTGGACCCGTACCCGATGCGGATGCTCACCCCCAGAAGCCATTCCATGAAGGCCTGCAGATCGGCGGACAGGGCCGCGCTGCCGCACATGGCCGCCTCGATGCGGCCGCCGAGCACCTCGTCCCGCAGGTGCGCGCGTGCGGTCTCCGCGTCGGATTCCGCCTCCAGCGCCAGGAAGCGCTGGTGCACGAGCTCACAGACACGCGGTACCACCGCGATGGCGGTGGGGCGCGCGTCGGCGAGGTCGTCGAACAGGCTGGACATGTCCGCGGCCGCCGCGAAGTAGCCGATTCCGCCGGACGCCAGGCCGGCGATCAGCCAGTTCCTCCCGTACATGTGGCTCATCGGAAGGAAGTGCAGCAGCGCGCCGGCCGGCAGGTCCTCGTCCACGATGCTGTCCACCTTGAGCCACGCGTCCCGCACGATGCGCTCGGTGTACATGGCGCCCTTGGGCGTTCCCGTGCTGCCGGACGTGTAGATCAGGGTGACGAGGGGATCCCGGCCCGGTTCCGGCTCGTACGGGGCGGGGACGGGGGCCGCCCGGCCGCGCCGAACCTCCTCGTCGAGTCCGACGGTGCCGGGAACGGCACCGTCGAACACGACGATCCGCGGGGCGGCGCTCGAGCGGCCGACCGCCTCCCGGGCGAGGTCGAGCTGGGCCGCGCTCACCGCCAGCAGCACCGGGGCGGTCTCGTCGAGGATCGCGGCGATGCGCGACGCCGGCGCCCCCGCCTGCAGCGGCACGTTCGGAGCACCGAGGAGCGTGGACGCGAGATCGACGGCGACGAAGTCCGGGCTCGTGAAGCCGAGGATCGCCACGAAATCGCCGGGCCGGACCTCCGCGCTCCACGCCGCGACGAGGGCGGACACGCGGTCCCACACCTGCGCGTAGGTCGTCGTCTCGTACGCGCCGTCCGCGCCGCCGTGGCGGACGGCGAACGCCGGGCGGTCCGCGAACCGGGCGAACACGGCCGCGATCACCGCGGGCAGCCGCACGGGCGGTGCGTCGATTCCATCCCCGACGCCGCGGGCGGAGTTCTGGACGGCCTCGATCGACAAGACGAACACCTCACTTCACTACGGAACTCTAAGTAACTGAACAATCCATAGCTTAGCTACCGATCGTCACGAGTGCACGTTCGGCGCAGGACGATTGCAAACCTTCCCCGCCCCGGTGCGTGGTGATGAACTGACTCACCGTCGCCCGCCCATCGACCGAAAGGCCCCTGTGACCTCGCGTAACCCCCTGCACCTGCACTGGTTCCTGCCGACCTACGGCGATTCGAGGAACCTGATGGCGGGCGGCCACGGCAGCTCCATGAGCGGCGATCGCCCGGCGAGCCTGCACTACCTCAAGCAGTTGGCGCTCGCGGCCGAGGCGAACCGGTTCGAGGCGGTCCTCATCCCGACCGGCCTCTGGTGCGAGGACGCATGGCTCACCGCCGCGCTGCTCACCGAGTCCACCGAGACCCTGAAGTTCCTGGTGGCGCTGCGCCCCGGCCTGGTCAGCCCCCTGCTCTCGGCCCAGATGGCGAGCACCCTGCAGTGGCAGTCCGGCGGACGGGTGCTACTGAACGTGGTCACCGGGGGCGAGTCCTCCGAGCAGCGCGCCTTCGGCGACACGCTGAGCAAGGACCAGCGCTACGCCCGCTGCGGCGAATTCCTCGACATCACCCGGCAGCTGTTCACCTCCCCCGAACCCGTGACCTTCCACGGCGAGCACCTGAGCACCGAGGGCGCCGTGCTCGCCCGCCGCCCCGATCCCGCGCCGCCGGTCTTCTTCGGCGGCAGCTCTCCCGCCGCCGGGGACGTGGCCGCGCGGCACGCCGATACCTACCTCACCTGGGGCGAGCCGCCCGCGCAGGTGAAGGAGAAGCTCGACTGGATCCGGGGCCTGGCCGCGGCGCAGGGTCGTGAGCTGACCTACGGCATCCGCCTGCACGTGATCTCCCGCGACACCTCCGAGGAGGCGTGGGCCGAAGCGAACCGGCTGCTGCGCAACCTCGATCCGGCGACCGTCGCCGCCGCGCAGGCGAGCCTGGCGCGCAGCGAATCCGAGGGGCAGCGGCTGATGCGCGAACTGCACGGCGGTGGAGCGGCTTTCGACGAGGCCGCCGATGCCCGCTCACTCCAGGTTCACCCCGGCCTGTGGACCGGGGTGGGCCTCGTGCGCGGCGGCGCCGGCACCGCGCTCGTCGGCTCGCACGACGAGGTCGCCGACCTCATCGCCGAGTACGCGGCGCTCGGCCTCGACCACTTCATCCTCTCCGGGTACCCGCACCTGGAGGAGGCGTACCACTTCGGCGAGGGCGTCCGTCCCCGCCTGGCCGCGCGAGGCCTGCTCGACGGGGACACCGCACCGTCGGAACCCGTGCGCGGCGCGTTCCTGCCCGACCTCTCCCCCACTTCCTGACCAGCACAGAAGGACTGCACACCATGACGACCGAGAAGATCGCCGACGAGATCAAGTTCGCCTACTGGGTGCCCAACGTCTCGGGCGGCCTGGTGACCAGCGACATCGAGCAGCGCACCGACTGGGACTTCGAGTACAACAAGAAGCTGGCCCAGACGGCGGAGCGCGTGGGATTCGAGTACGCGCTCTCGCAGGTGCGGTACATGGCCAGTTACGGCGCCGAGTACCAGCACGAATCGACCTCGTTCAGCCTCGCGTTGCTGGGTGCCACCGAGAAGCTCAAGGTGATCGCGGCGGTGCACCCCGGACTGTGGCATCCGGCGGTGCTCGCCAAGTTCGGCGCCACCGCGGATCACCTCTCGAACGGACGGTTCGCCATCAACGTGGTCTCCGGCTGGTTCGCGGGCGAGTTCAAGGCGCTCGGCGAGCCGTGGCTCGAGCACGACGAGCGCTACCGGCGCAGCGCCGAGTTCCTCGAAGTGATTCGGAAGATCTGGACCGAGGATCACGTGGACTTCGGCGGCGATTTCTACCGGATCCGGGACTTCAGCCTCAAGCCCAAGCCGCTCAACACCCCGCAGCGCCCGAACCCCGAACTGTTCCAGGGCGGCAACTCCTCCGCAGCGCGCGTCAACGGCGGCAAGTACGCCGACTGGTACTTCTCCAACGGCAAGGACTTCGACGGCGTCACCGAGCAGCTCGACGACCTGCGGCGCGTCGCCCGGGAGGCGCAGCGCGAAGTGAAGTTCGGGCTCAACGGGTTCATCATCGCCCGCGACTCGGAGAAGGAGGCGCGCGATACGCTCCGCGAGATCGTCGAGAAGGCGAACAGGCCCGCGGTGGAGGGGTTCCGGGACGCCGTGCAGCAGGCCGGCAAGTCCACCGCCGACGGTCGCGGGATGTGGGCCGACTCGTCGTTCGAGGATCTGGTCCAGTACAACGACGGCTTCCGCACCCAGCTGATCGGCACCCCGGAGCAGGTGGCCGAGCGGATCGTCGCCTACAAGGAGCTGGGCGTCGACCTGATCCTGGGCGGCTTCCTGCACTTCCAGGAGGAGATCGAGTACTTCGGCGAGAAAGTACTGCCCCTCGTTCGTGAGATCGAGGCGAGCCGCGCCGGGGCGCTGGTGTGACGCTCGCCCCGGAGATCGTGGACGCCGCCGGGGCCGCCATCGCCGCGGTGCGCGATCTGGCGGAGCGGTTCGCCCAGGGTGCCGCCGAGCGGGACCGCGAGCGTCGCCTCCCACACGCCGAGGTCGAGTTCCTCTCCGATGCCGGGCTGTTCGCGCTGACGGTGCCGTCCCGGTTCGGCGGACCGGACCTGCCGCCGTCCGTGGTCGCCGAGGTGTTCCGCACCCTGGCCACTGCGGACGCGTCGCTGGCGCAGATCCCGCACAGCCACTACGTGTACCTCACCGCGCTGCGCCTCGCCGGGCCGGAGGAACTGCAGCGCACCGTCTTCGGGCAGGTGCTCGAGGGGGCGCGGATCGCCAACGCGCAGTCCGAGCGGGGCGGGCGCACGGTGGCGGACGTAGCGACCACCCTGACCCGCGGCCCGGGCGGCGGCGCGCGCCTCGACGGCGAGAAGTTCTACTGCACCGGATCGCCGTACGCGCACATCCTGGCGGTGCTCGCCCGCGACGCGGAGACGGACGAGCAGGTGATCGCGTTCGTGCCCGCGGACACCCCGGGCATCACCGTGGTCGACGACTGGAACGGACTCGGCCAGCGCACCACCGGCAGTGGCACCGTCCGGTTCGACGACGTCACGGTGCCGCCCGGAGCCATCGTCCCGCGCTCCCCCGCCGTCGCTGCGCCCACCGGCTACGGGTCGTTCGCGCAGCTGCTGCACGTAGCCATCGACGCCGGGATCGCACGCGGGGCCCTCGAGGCCGCGGCCGACTTCGTGCGCACCCGGTCCCGGCCGTGGTTCGAGGCGGACGTCGAGCGTGCCCAGGACGATCCGCTCGTGATCCAGCGGTTCGGGGAACTGACGGTCACCGTCCGCGCCGCGGAGGCGGCACTCACGGCCGCCGCTACCGCCGTGGACGCGGCCTTCGCCGCGCCGGGCCCGGAATCCGCCGCAGAAGCATCCCTCGCCGTCGCCACCGCGAAGGTCCTGGCCGACCGCGCTGCCACGGAGACTCCCTCGGCGCTGTTCGAGGTGAGCGGGACCCGCAGTGCGGCCGCCGATCTCGGCCTGGACAGGTTCTGGCGCGACGCCCGGACCCACACCCTGCACGACCCGGTGCGGTACAAGGTCGCCCACCTGGGCCGGAACACGGTCGGCGGGATCGCGCCGCCGCTGCACGGCGTGATCTGAGCCCGATCGAGCAACCCGGGCGACGCGGCTCCGGTATGCGCGGGATCCGCGCTGCGGCACGGCGGCGCGGATCCCGCGCATATCCTGGTGC
The DNA here is from genome assembly GCA_040391845.1 of Tsukamurella paurometabola. Lineage (GTDB taxonomy): Bacteria > Actinomycetota > Actinomycetes > Mycobacteriales > Mycobacteriaceae > Tsukamurella > Tsukamurella paurometabola_B. Next base: position 19,100 of record JBEBXD010000065.1, read on the forward strand.
GGTGCCCCTTCCTCGCGCCCTGCGCACCGCCACGGCGCGGCCCCTCCTCACCGGGGCGGCGCTGCTCGCCGTCGTGATCATCCTCGCCGCGTTCGCCGCGTGCGGCCTCGGCGGCCGGAACGGCTCGGCATCGGTCCACCGCACCGACCAGACGATCGACGGGGCCGGGGTGCGCCTGGACACCTCCTTCTTCCGGCCCGACGGTGCCGGGCCGGCCCCCGCGGTGCTCCTCGCGCACGGCTTCGGCGGGTCCAAGGAGGACGTGCGCGACGAGGCGGAGAATCTCGCCGCCCACGGCTACGCCGTACTCACCTACAGCGCCCGCGGGTTCGGCAGGTCCACCGGGCTGATCGGCCTCGACTCCCCGGACGCCGAGGTCGCCGACGCCCGCAGGCTGCTCGACTGGCTCGCCGCCCGCCCCGACGTTCAGCAGGACCGGCCCGGCGATCCGCGCGTCGGCGTAGCCGGCGGCAGCTACGGAGGCGCCCTGGCGCTGCTCCTCGCCGGCCACGACGCGCGGGTCGACGCGATCGCCCCGCGGATCACCTACTGGGACCTGCAGCAGGCGCTGCTGCCCGGCGGGATCTACAAGAAGCAGTGGGCGGGGATCCTGTTCACCTCGGTCGGCGGCTGCGCGAGGTTCGAACCAGCGGTCTGCGACATGTACACCCGGATGGCGCAGGGCGGCACCCTCACCGACGGTGACCGTGCGCTCCTGTCCGCGCGCAGCCCCGCGTCGGTGGGCGCGCAGATCCGGGTGCCGACCTACCTCGCCCAGGGCGAGCTCGATTCCCTGTTCCCCCTCGACCACGCCGATTCCGCCGCCCGGCGGATCGCGGCCAACGGCGCGCCGGTGGCGGTCGACTGGATCGCCGGCGGTCACGACGCGGGCAGCGCCGAGGACGCCCGGGTGGACGCCCGGACCGTCGAGTGGTTCGACCGCTACCTCCGCGGCCGCGACGCCGCGGCCGTCCCGGCCTTCCAGGTGTCGCGCACCGGCGGCGTCGACCGCGAGAGCGGTGAACGCACGGTGCGCCACTCCACCGCCGACGCCTACCCCGGACTGGGCGGGAGCATCACGCGGACCGTCGATCTGCCCGGCACGCCGCAGCGGGCCGAGAATCCCCCGGGCGGTACGCCTCCGGCGATCTCGAGCCTGCCCGGGCTCGGCGAGCTCGGTTCCACCGCCGCCGCGCTCGGCTCCGGCGGGCTCGCCCGCGACCTGCCCGGCCAGGCCGCGGTGTTCGACTCGGTCCCGCTGGCCGGGCCCGTCACCGTGACGGGCGCGCCGACGGCCACGATCCGGATCGACAGCGCTGCACCGGAGGCCGTGCTCTTCGCCAAGCTGTACGACGTGGGCCCTACCGGCGCCCAGGTCCTGCCGCAGCAGCTCGCCGCGCCGCTCCGCATCCCGCTCACCGGGGGCACCGCCACCGCCACGGTGCGGCTGCCCGTCATCGACCACGAGTTCGCCGCCGGACACCGGATGCGCGTCGCGTTCGCGACCACCGACCTCGCGTACCTCAGCCCGAACGCCCCGGCCACGCACACCATCACGGCGACCGGCCCGCTCGTCGTTCCCGAGGCCCCCGCCCTGCGGACCGCGCCCGCACCGCTGCCCACCTGGGTGTGGGTACTGCCGATCGCCGCGGTCCTGATCGCGGCCGCGGTACTGCTGGTGCGCCGCCGGCGCCGGACGCCGCCCCCGGACCCGGCACTCGCGGACGTGGCGCTGCAGGTGACCGGCCTGTCGAAGAAGTACGCGGGCGGCGACGGGTACAGCGTGCGGGACGTGACATTCCGGGTGGACCGCGGGCAGGTGCTCGGACTGCTCGGCCCGAACGGCGCGGGCAAGACCACCACGCTGCGGATGCTGATGGGACTGATCACCCCCGACGAGGGCGAGATCCGCGTGTTCGGCCACGCGATCTCGCCCGGCGCGCCCGTCCTGTCGCGGGTCGGGGCGTTCGTGGAGGGCTCGGGCTTCCTCCCGCACCTGTCGGGGCGCGCGAACCTGGACCTGTACTGGCGTGCCACCGGCCGGCCCGCGGACGAGGCGCACCTCGATGAGGCGCTCGCCATCGCCGATCTCGGTGCCGCGCTGGAACGCCCGGTGCGCACCTACTCGCAGGGGATGCGGCAGCGGCTGGCGATCGCGCAGGCGATGCTGGGCATGCCGGACGTGCTGGTCCTCGACGAGCCGACCAACGGGCTCGACCCCTCGCAGATCCGCGAGATGCGGGACGCCGTCGTCCGTTACGGCGCCACCGGGCGCACCGTGATCGTGTCCAGCCACCTCCTCGCCGAGGTCGAGCAGACCTGCACCCACGTGGTGGTGCTGCGGCGCGGGGAGCTGATCGCCGCGGGCACCGTGGACGAGATCGTGCAGGCGGGCGAGGGACGCGCCCACACCCTCGAGGACGCGTTCCTCCGACTGACGGGAGCCGGCGAATGACGGCATCGACGAACCCCACCCCCGGCCCTGCTGCGACCGGGCCCCTCGGCGCGGTGGCCGGTTACGCGCCGGGCCGCACGCTGACGGTCCGCGTGGAGCTCGCCCGGCAGCTGCGCCGGCGCCGCACCCTGGTGATGGCGGGGCTGCTCGCGGCGCTGCCGATCGTGCTGATGATCGCGCTCGCCGTGGGCACCGACGACGCGAACGGCCGGCGTGGGGCGACGATGTTCGACGTCGCCACGGCGTCCGGGCTCAACCTGACCGCGACGGTGCTCATCGCCGGCACCGGCTTCCTGCTGGTGATCCCGGTGGCGCTGTTCTTCGGCGATGCGATCGCCTCCGAGGCGGACTGGTCCACGCTGCGCTACCTCCTGGCCGCGCCCGTGCCCCGCACGCGGTTCCTGGTCACGAAGGCGACGGTGGCGCTGATCCTCTCGGTCGGCTCCGTCGCCCTGCTGGTCGGCGTGGCGCTCGTCGCCGGCACCCTCGCCTACGGATGGGGGCCGCTGCAGACCCCCGCGAACACGGCGATCCCCGCCTCCGAGGGGATCTGGCGGCTGCTGGTCGCGGCGGGCTTCATCATCGTGTCCGAGCTCGCCACCGCCGGGCCGGCCCTGTGGCTCTCGACCCGCACCGACGCGCCGCTCGCCGCGGTCGGCGGGGCCGTGGGCCTCACCGTGATCGGCAGCGTGCTCGATCAGGTCACCGCCCTCGGCGGGTTGCGGGCCGCGCTGCCCGCGCACTGGCAGTACGCCTGGACGGATCTGCTGCAGCCCACCGTCGAGTGGGCGGCCATGATCCAGGGGGCGTCGCTCTCGGTGAGCATCGCGATCGTGCTGTTCGCGTTCGCCGTGCGAGGCTTCCGCACCAAGGACGTCGTGAGCTGAATCCGGCGGGATCGAGCGGACCGTCGGGAAGGCCCGTCGGCTGATCGACAACCGGCCGAAGGACTGACGTTCACTCGCGCGAGGCGCGCCCGCCGAGGTGCCGCCCGAGGAAACGCTCGGCGGCCCGGTACAAGTCGATCGTGTTCTCGGGGTTGAGGAAGCCGTGGCCCTCGTCCTCCTTGATCATGTACTCGACGTCGGCGCCGCGCTCGCGCAGCGCCCGCACCATGTTGTCGGACTCGGCCTGCACCACCCGCGGGTCGTTGGCGCCCTGCACGACGAGGAGCGGGGTGCGGATCCGGTCGACCCTCGTGATCGGTGACCGGGCGAGCATGTCCGCCAGCTGCTCCGGGTCCGACGGGTCACCCACGTACCGGAACCAGTTGTTGGCCAGGTGCGGCCGGGCGATCTCGGGCAGCGTGGCCATGAAGTTCGGCAGGCTCGAGATGCCCACGTAGTCGATGGCGGCGGCGAAGACCTCGGGCGTGAAGGCGACCCCGACCAGCGCGGCGTAGCCGCCGTAGGAGCCGCCGAAGATCGCGAGCCGATCCGGATCGGCGATCCCCTGTGCCACGGCCCAGTCCACGCCGTCGATGAGGTCGTCGTGCATGGCACCCGCCAGCTCGTGCATCCCCGCCCGGGTGTGCTCCTTGCCGTAGCCCGTGGATCCGCGGAAGTTGATCTGCAGCACCGCGTAACCGCGGTTCGCGAGCAGCTGCACGTCGCCCTGATAGCCCCAGGTGTCGCGGAACCAGGGCCCGCCATGAACGAGCAGCACCAACGGCAGGCCCGCGGGTTCCACGCCCAGGGGAAGGGTGAGGTACGAGGGCAGGACGCGGCCGTCGCGGGCGGTGATGTTCACCGCGGTCATCGGGGCGAGCGATGTCGGGTCGAGGTGCGGGAACGGCCGGAACAGGAGGCGTGATTCACCCGTGCGGTGGTCGTAGAGGTAGGTGACGCCGGGGTCGCGGTCGTGGACGAAGGAGACCACCCACCGGTTGCCGTCGAGATCGCTGGACAGGGCGCCGACGTCACCGTCGGACAGCGCGCGCAGTGCGCCCAGCACCTCGGCGAACCGCGCGTCCAGGGCCCGGATCTCCCCGCGTTCGCCCAGATAGCGAACGCCCAGCAGGGCTCCGGTGCGCGGGTCGACGATCAGGGGTTGCGGCAGCGAGGGAGCGACGAGACCGGTGGTGTCCAGGTCGAGCGTCGGGTGGGAGTCCACCTCGGTCTCCTCCCCCGTGACGCGGTCGACGTGGACGATCCGGGTGCGGTCCGTGCCGCGGTTGGATCCGAGCCACAGCCCGCCGTCCGGGGCGGGCACCATCGGGAAGACACCCAGCGGATAGTCGATGCCGTCGAACTCGGCGATCGTGCGCAGTTCGCGGGCGGCGGGGTCCCAGCGGCGGATCGCGATCGCACCGTCGCCGTCCTGCGTCGCGGCGAACAATGCTCCGTCCGCGCCGTACACCCATGCCGCGACGGTGCCGGGATTGCGTTCGACCTCCGTGATCTCCCCGGTCGCGATGTCGATCTCGAGGACGTCGAACTCGTCCGCCTTCCGGGCGTTGTTGATGACGATGGCGATACCGGGCCGGGCGATCGGCAGGTCGAGGAGGAAGCTGGTCGCGCCGTCGAACGGGGTGAGGTCCACGGCGGGGGCGCCGGGATCCTCCAGGTCCACCCGCATGAGGTGCCAGCGCTCGTCTCCGCCGGCGTCCTGCTGGTAGAGGAGCCAGCGGGGGTCGGTGGTCCAGGAGAACACCTGCACGCTGCGGGTGGCGTCGGCGGTCACCACGCGGGCGGGCCCGTCACCGTCGAGGTCCTCCACCCAGACGTTGAGCCGACCGTTCGACGGGGCCAGGAAGGCGATCCGTGTGCCGTCCGGCGAGATCTTCGCGGCGGCCCGGACGGGCGAGTCGAAGAACTCCTCGACGGTGATCAGGTTCGGCAGAGGCATGACCGGGGTTCCCTTCGGTGGTTTCCTCCAGGAGAAACCATGCCGCAGGGGCAGGGTCAAGCCTCGCCTCCGGGGGGCCGCGGGCTCAGCCGAAGACGCGGGCGAGGAACGGGGTCGAGTCGTTCATGGATTCGAGGACGGCGCCGCTGTGGTCGGCGCCCGGGTACTCGTGCAGCTCGACGGTGGCGCCGCTCTTCTTCAGCGCCGCGGCGAGAGCGATGGAGGACTGGACGGGGACGTCGGTGTCCTTCAGACCGACGCCGAGGAACACCGGCCGGTCGTAGCCCGATGTGGGGGTGCCCATGTACCGATCGAGGGCCGCGCTCGCGCCGGGCACCGTGCTGACCTTCGCGGTGAGGAAGTCCGTGGGCTTCTGCCCCGCGAGGGTCGTGCTGAGCTGCTCGTAGCACTGCACCTCCGCCTTCGCGGCGGCCGCCCTGCCGCGCGGGGAGAGCACCGAATCGAAATCCACGCCGGGGTTCGCCTCGCGGATCCCCGCCAGGATGTACGCGGTGTAGGACGTCGCGGCGGAGCTGAGTCCGCCGGGCAGGCCGCTTGCGGGCCCGACGTTCTTCACGACCTCCTCGATCTTGAACGGCGTGCCCGTGGCGACGACGCCGCGGTAGTCCAGGCCGCTGCCCGCGCTGAACTCCGTCGCCCATCGCGCGCTGTTGACGGCTGCCCCGCCGCCCTGCGACTGGCCGACGATCGCCCACTTCCTCGACAGCGGCAGCGACGGGTCCTGGTGCGCCGCAACGACGGAGTCGACCACGTTGTGCGCGGTCGAGACGGTGTTGAGGTAGCTCATGAGGCCCGGAGCCCCGAGCCCGGCGTAGTCGGAGGCGACGATGGCGTACCCCCGCGACAGCCACCGCTTGGTGCGGAAACCGGCTCAGCCCAGCGTGTACCGCTGCCGCGGCCTGCCGGTGGCGCCGTACTGCAGGGCCATCGTCAGCGTGCCGTCGCGGACCAGCTCCGCGAGGTACCGGCGGGCGGTGGCCGGCGAGACGCCGACCTCGGCGGCGATGTCGTCGGCGAGCATCGGGCCGTCTGCGGCGCGCAGTGCTTCGACGATCCGCCGCTCGGTGACCGACCCGCCCTCGTCCCGCCGCGTGGACGACCGCTCGGCGCGCAGCACCGAGGCGGCGGCGTCGACCTGCTCCTGCGTGACCTCCGTGGCGCCGAGGATCCGTCGGTAGGCGGTGTACGCGCCCAGCCGGCGCGCGAGCTCCGTCGCGTCGAACGGCTTGATCAGGTACTGCAGAGCGCCGGCGGCGAAGCCCGCCCGCACACTCGCGGCGTCGTCGGCGGCCCCGAGGATGAAGGCGTCGCAGCGCAACTCGCGCACCAGGTCGATGCCGGAGCCGTCGGGGAGGTAGACGTCGACGAGCGCGAGGTCCACCCGCTCGCGGGCCAGGATCGCCCGCGCCTCGGCAAGGGTGCGGGCGGAGCCGGCGGTGGAGAGCCCCACCATGGTGTCCACGATCTTCGCGTGCATCGCGGCCACCCGGAAGTCGTCGTCCACCACGAGGATCCGCAGCTCGTCAGGCATCGTCGCGCACCCCCTGCGGCAGGGTGGCCATCACGGTCGTGGGGCCGGCCCCGCCCCCGCGCGAGACGACGGTGACCTCTCCCCCGTGCCCGCGGGCGACCTGCCGGGCGATGACGAGGCCCAGCCCGCGCCCGCCCGGCACGGTCGGATCGGTCCGGGTGCTCACGCCCTCGACGAACGGATCGTCCACGCTGAACCCCGGGCCGCTGTCGACGACGATGAGGGCGAGGTCGTCACCGTCGCGCAGCACGTCGAGCTCCACGTCCCGCGGCTCCTCCCCCTCGGCCGCCGCGTCGATCGCGTTGTCCAGGAGGTTGCCCACCAGCGTGGTGGTGTCGACGGGGTGGGTGAGGACCCCGACCAGCGCGGTGTCCGCTCCGACCCGCAGCGTGACCCCGCGCTCGCGGGCCCGCGCCGCCTTGGCCGCGACGAACGCCCGCAGGTGGGGCTCGTCGAGCCCGTCGATGCCGGGCACCGCGAGAACGCCCGCGCGGCCCGCGATCTCGTCGAGGTAGGCGAGGGCCTCGTCCGTGCGGCCGTCGCGGAGCAGCCCCGCCACCACGTGCACCCGGTTCGCGGACTCGTGCCGCTGCGCCCGCAGCGCCGCGCTCATCGCCTGCACCGATTCGAGTTCACGGGTGAGGTTCTCGACGTCCGTGCGGTCGACGGCGGTGAGCACGGTCCCCAGGTCGGTGCCGTCGCGGTGCACGCGCCGCGAGGTCAGGAGCACCACCCGCTCGTTCACCGCCGCCGCGACGGGCGCGTCGGTCGGCGTGGCGACCACTCCCGCGACCCGGTCGGTGAGGCCCAGGTCCGCCAGCGCCGTGCCCGCCGGCGCGGTGACCCCCAGCAGTTCCCGCGCGCGATCATTGATGACGCGGGCGATCCCGTCGGCGTCGATCGCGATGACGCCCTGCGAACCCGAGTACAGGACTGCGTCCTGCTCGCGGATGAGTTCGGCCATCTCCTCGGGTTCGAGGCCCAGGGTGAGGCGCCGCCACCGTCGGGCCAGCAGGCCCGAGCCGAGGATGCCCACCGCGAGCGCGAGGGCGGCGAGCGCCACCAGCAGAAGCAGTGTGTGGCGGGCCGCCTCGGCGACGGTCCCGGTCGCGATGCCCACGCTGACCAGCCCGACCACGGTGCCGTCCGCGCCGAGGATCGGGGCCTTCGCGCGCACCGAGTCCCCGAGGGTGCCGAGTTGCTGTGAGAGTTCGACCTCGCCGGCGAGCGCGGTGGACGGATCCGTGCTGAGCGGGGCGCCGAGCTCGTTCGGGTCCGGGTGCGCGATGCGGTAGCCGGCGTCGTCTGCGATCACCACGAACAGCACGCCCGTGCGCTGCGTGATCGCCAGCGCCTGCCGCTGCAGCGGGGCCGCGGCCAGTTGCTCCCGGGTGGCCGGGCGGGCGGCG
>JBEBXD010000066.1:0-27136 GCA_040391845.1 Tsukamurella paurometabola
GCCCGCCGCCCCCGCGCGGGGGGGCGGCCCCCGGCGGGGGGGGTTGGGTCGCCGGCCGGGCCCGTCGTCCGGCAGCGGGGGCAGCGTCGGCGGCTGCAGGCGCTCGCGCGGCTCCTCGACCTCACCGGCCGGGCGGGCGGCGCCCGCGGCGTCCTGGGTGCGGGTCTCCTCCGGCAGCGGGGTCGGGATGCGCTGCAGGGAGGCGTCCGGGTCGCCCGTCACGAGTCCGCCCAGCGGGCCCGACGCTGCCGGGGAGGCCTGCGCCCGGCGGGGGGCCGCGACGTCGGCGGAGTCGACCACCTGCGACCAGGAGGCCTGCTCGTGCAGGCCGCGACGGTTGCCGTTGGCCAGGATCGACCAGGCGGGCAGGTACACGAGCGGTGCCAGCACGTTGAACACGACGGACCGGATCGCCGAGGAGGGCAGGCCGATCGGCCGGAGCGACTGCGCATCGACCACCGTGAGCCCGGCGAGGATCTTGCCCGGGCTCGCCCCGACGAAGCCGTGCAGCAGGATCGACGCGACGATCGCGACCGCCGCGCCGATGAGGACGAACACCCAGCCCATCTCCAGGCCCGCCAGCACGTCCACGATCAGCGCGAGCGCGACCACCGTGGCCGCGATGCACAGGTCGGCAATGTACGCGAGGACGCGCAGCACGGTGGGCGCGGATTCGACCGGTGTTCCACCGGTGGACGGTCGGGCTCCGCGGTCCTGGGTGACCCTGGCCGTTGCTTGCTCTGACATCCTCCGCCTCACTGCTTCCACTTCACTGTCGCGTCCTGCCCGACACGCGCAGCCTCGACGCTAGCGCGAATCGCGGGGCGCCCGCAGGCGACATGCCGTTACCAGCCGCGTTCCGCCAGGCGGTGGGGCTGCGGGATGTCATAGACGTTGATTCCGACCATCGCCTCGCCGAGGCCGCGGGACACCTCGGCCAGCTTCGCGGGGTCGTCGTAGAACGTGGTGGCGGCGACGATCGCCTTGGCGCGCTGCTCCGGGTTGCCGGACTTGAAGATGCCGGACCCCACGAAGACGCCCTCGGCGCCGAGCTGCATCATCATCGCCGCGTCGGCGGGGGTGGCGATGCCGCCGGCGGTGAACAGGGTGACGGGCAGCTTGCCCGCCCTGGCCACCTCGACCACCAGGTCGTAGGGGGCCTGCAGCTCCTTGGCCGCGACGTACAGCTCGTCCTCGGGGAGGGAGGTGAGGCGGCGGATCTCATCGCGGATCTTCCGCATGTGCGTGGTCGCGTTCGAGACGTCGCCGGTGCCGGCCTCGCCCTTGCTGCGGATCATCGCGGCGCCCTCGGTGATGCGGCGCAGCGCCTCCCCCAGGTTGGTGGCGCCGCACACGAACGGCACGGTGAAGGCGAACTTGTCGATGTGGTTGCTGTAGTCCGCCGGGGTGAGGACCTCGGACTCGTCGATGTAGTCGACGCCGAGGGCCTGCAGGATCTGCGCCTCCACGAAGTGGCCGATGCGGGCCTTCGCCATGACCGGGATGCTGACCGCGGAGATGATCCCGTCGATCATGTCCGGGTCCGACATGCGGCTCACGCCGCCCTGGGCGCGGATGTCGGCGGGCACGCGCTCGAGCGCCATGACGGCCACGGCGCCGGCGTCCTCGGCGATCTTGGCCTGCTCGGGGGTGACCACGTCCATGATCACGCCGCCCTTGAGCATCTCGGCCATGCCGCGCTTGACGCGGGCCGTGCCGGTGACGGGTGCGGTCTGGGGATCAGTGGTCACTGATGGGTCTCCTCGTAGCTGGGGCGTGTGGGGCTCCAGTATTCCCGACGACGGTGCGCGCTCCCCCGCCCGGGTGCCTCGTGCCGGTGCCCTCTCCGCTCCCGCGGGGACTTCTCGCCGAGTAGTGGGTTGCAACCTCCGCGCCGGTGAGAACTCCCCGCGGGAGGAACGTCGCCGATCAACGACGCGGCCGTCGTGATCCGGGGAGAATGGACCCCGACGGCGTGGGGGCGCCGAGGTTCGGGGGAACCACGATGACTGACGGAGAATCGGTGCTGCGCAAGCACCGGCTGGAGCTGCTCGCGACGGGCGGCACCGATCGCAAGATCCGCAAGTGGCTCGACGACCAGCAGATGACCAGGGTGTGGCGCGGCAGCTACCACCAGGGGCGGAGGCTCGAGCCCTGGACCGAACTCGCGCTGTCCGCCCGGGCCGCGGCGGAGCGTTCGGACGCGGGCCTGGTGCTCAGCCACGCCGCGGCGGCCGCGCTCCTCGGCATGCAGGTGCTCACGCTCGATTGGAAGTCGGTCGACTTCACCCGCGACGGCCGGCACGGGGGCGGCACCGACGGGCGCAGGCGCGTGCACATCCGGCGGTTGGACGCCGAGGACATCACCCACGTCGAGGGCATCGCGGTGACGACGATCGCCCGCACGGCGCTCGATCTCGCGGTGGCCGGAACCTTCGAACAGGCGGTATGCGCCCTGGACGCGGCGCTGCGCATGGGCGTGACGCGCGACGAGCTGTGCGACGGGATGGCGCGGCTCGGCCGGCGGCGGGGCATCGCCGTGCTGCGGGCCGCTCTCCCCGAGGCGGACGGCCGCTCGGAGTCCGTCGGCGAATCCCGCAGCCGCGCACTGATGCTCTCCTGGCCGGAGATTCCGCGGCCCGAGCTGCAGCGGGAGTTCTTCACCCCCGCGGGGGCGCTCGAAGCCCGCGTGGACTTCCTGTTCGGCGGGATCGTGGTCGGAGAGTTCGACGGGGAGGGCAAGGAGAAGAAGGGTTTCGACGCGGCCGCGCGGCTCCGGCGGGACACCGCGCTCATGGATCGCGGGCTGTGGCCGACCCACTGGCGGTGGAAGGACTGCACGGAGCCGGATCGCCTCCGGACCAAGCTGCAGGACGCACTCCGGCCGCACGGCCTACTCCTGGACAGTTCCTCGCGCGGGGGTTCTTCACCGACGCGGGTGTTGCAACCCACGACTGAGTGAGAAGTCCCCGCGGGAGCGGCGCTCAGCGCGTCCAGAAGGACCGCGCGGGCTCCGACGCCACCGCGCGTCCGTCTCCGCGCGTGATCACCAGGCCGCCGCTGCTCACCGTGTAGACGTAGTCGCTGTCGGTCCTGCCGTCGGGATTGCGGTTCACCGCGCGGTAGGCACCGGCGCCCGACTCCGACGCGGGCAGGGTGAGGCCGCTGTTGTCGCCGGCGGCGCGCGCCCCGCGGTACGTGTAGGAGCCGCCGGCGCTGCAGATCACCACGCGCGATCCCGAGCCGGCGCCCGTGGTGAGCAGGGCGAGCTCGAGGGTCTCGCCGCCCGCGCACCGCGCCGGGCTGCCGACGAACCCGTACGTGTCCGTGCCGCGCACCGTCGAAGCCGGGCCGGCCGCAGCCGGGCCCTCGGACGTGGTGTCCGCCGGGGCGGGCCCCGTCGAGGCGGTCGCGGTGGGCGCGCCGTCCCCGTCGCCCCGCGCGAACGCAAGGTATCCGACGGCCGCCAGCACGACCACGAGAACGGCGACGAGCGCGGCGAGCGCGATCACGCGCCCGCGACCGCCCGGCGCGGCGGGCACGGCCGCAGTGTTCGACGGTCCGCCCCCGGGCGGCGGCGTCTGCGGGTGCGCGGGCGCGGGCAGCGGTGTGGGCGGGGGCGTCGGCCTGATCAGGGTCGGCTCCGACGCCTGCGGGCCCGCGGGCGGGCGGTTCGGCATCGTCGGCCGCACCGGCTGCCCCGGCTGCCCCGGCACGACGGTGGGACCGGCGGGGACGGCGGCGAGCGCGGCCCGGAAGGCGCGGGCGAACTCGGCGTTGTCCGCGAACCGGTCCCGGGGCCGCTTGGCCATGGCGCGGGCGAACACCGCGGCGAGCCCGCGCGGCAGGCCCACGACCCGAGCGGCGGGATCGGGGACGGGCGCCTGCAGGTGCGCCATCATCACGGAGCTGGGCGTTCCGGGGCCGAACGGCGGTGCGCCGGTGAGCAGTTCGAACGCGGTGCAGGCGAGGGAGTACTCGTCGGCGCGGTTGTCGACCGGATCGCCGTCGATCACCTCGGGCGCGAGGTAGGCGACGGTGCCGACCGCGACGCCGGTCGCGGTGAGCGAGTGCGCCTCGTCGCTCGCCTTGGCGATGCCGAAGTCCACCAGCTTCACCCGCAGCGGCCCGCCCGCGCGCTGCGGCTCCAGCAGGATGTTGCCCGGCTTGATATCCCGGTGCGTGAGCCGCCGCTCGGTCCACGCCCAGTCCAGCGCGGCCCCCACCTGCTCGATCACCTGCGCCACGGCGTCCGGCGGGAGCGGCCCTCGGGTCCGCAGGTACTGCGCCGCGTCCTCCCCCTCGACGTACTCCATGGCGAGCCACAGCCGGTCCTCGTGCTCGCCGCGGTCGTGGATCGTGACGATGTTCGGGTGGCGCAGCCCCGCCAGGATGTCGGCCTCGCGCAGGAACCGGGCCGCGAACTCCTCGTCCCCGCCGAACTGCGGGCCGAGCAGTTTCAGCGCGTCCCGCCGCGGCAGCCGGGGGTGCTCCACGAGGAACACCTCCCCCATGCCGCCCGCGCCGAGGCGGCGCACCACCCGGTACCCGGAGATCTCCGTCGGCGCCATGGCTCGCTCCTATTCGACGGGGGTCGGGGCCGCGGGGGCCGTGCCGGAGGCGAGGGCCGCGCGGACGTCGGGGATCAGATCGGCGAGGGTCGCGGGGTACACGGGGTCCTCGAGTGCCCGGATCTCCTCGGGCGTGCACCACCGCATCTCGTCGAGGGTGCGGCGTTCCAAGTCCGTCCAGCCGGACGGGGTGGGCTCGAACCTTTCGCTGGTGACGGCGAAGAAGTACTCGTCGGAGTCGATCACGTCGCCGCCGAAGCGGAAGACGGCCCCGCGGCGGTAGAGGGGCCCCACGAACGCCGAGGGGGCGAGGGTGCGCCCCGTCTCCTCCCGCAGCTCGCGGGCGGCCGCGTCGCGCAGGTCCTCGCCGCGCTCGACGCCCCCGCCCACGGTGAACCACCAGTGGCCGGGCGGCGCGCCGCCCGCCGGGACGGGCTCGTGCCCGCGGACGAGGAGCACGGCACCGTCGGGATCGACGACGATGACGCGGGCCGAGGTCCGCCGGTCGCCGCCCGCGGCCAGCAGCGCGGCGGGGAGCACGCCGCCCCGGTCCGCGATGTCGACGAACTGCGGCATGGGGGCGGTCCCGCCCAGGTGCAGCCAGCGCACGAACCTGCGGCCGCGCAGCGCGCGGGTGTCGCGGACGGCGTCGTTGTGGAACCGTCGGGCCATGGTCACCCGCGTATCGGCGTCGGCGATCTCCGCCACCAGGGACCGCGGCAGCGTCTCGATGTCGATGGCGCCGATCGCCGCGGACAGCCTGTTCTGCCGCGGGAGGCGGTCCTCCGCGGTCGCGCTCTCCGCCAGGTCGGCGGCGGCGCGCAGCGCGCGGCCCTGCTCCTCGGGGATCGACGCCGCGACCGCCCGGGCGACGGCGGACCGTCGTGCGAGGGCGGACTCCAGCGCCTGCAGGGACAGGTCCACCCGCACGTGCAGCCGGTCCAGGCGGTGGGCGGTCTGGTACGCCAGTGCGGCGACGATCAGCACGGCCATCACGACGAGCCCGATGACGAGCACGGTGGTCGCGGTCAGGTTCAGCACGGCTGCGCCCTCCTCTCAGTCATCGATCGACACGACCACGCCGGGCACGGCGACGGTCTCGTAGACGCGGATCACCTGCTCGGCCACGACGGACCAGTCGTAGCGCCACACCACCTCGGAGGCGCGGGTCACGAGTTCGGCGCGGCGGAAGTCGTCATCGAGCAGCTCCGCGATGGTGCGGCCCAGGGCGGCGCCGTCGCCCACCGGGACGAGGCGGCCCGCCTCGCCGCCGTCGAGGACCCGTTCGAACGCGTTGAGGTCGCTGGCCACCACCGCGGCGCCGGCGGCCATCGCCTCGACGAGGACGATGCCGAAGCTCTCGCCGCCCAGGTTCGGGGCCACGTACACGTCGGCGGAGCGCAGCGCGGCGGCCTTCTCCTCGTCGGTGACGGCGCCCAGCAGGCGCAGGTGGCCGGCGTACGGCCCGGCGTCGCGACGCAGCTTCTCCTCGTCGCCGCGGCCGATCACCAGCACCTCGACGTCCGGCTGCGCGGCGACGATGGCCGGCAGCGCCTCGAGGAAGACGGCCATGCCCTTGCGGGGCTCGTCGTAGCGGCCCAGGAACAGCACCGTCTTCCCCGGGCGGGGGTAGCCGGGCAGCGGATCGCCGTCGGCGAACGCCCGGACCTCCACCCCGTTGGGGATCTCGATCGCGTCGGAGCCGAGCGATTCCATCTGCCAGCGGCGCGCCAGCTCGGAGACGGCGATCTTCCCGCGGATCTTCTCGTGCGAGGGCCGCAGGACGCTCTGGAACACCGAGAGCACGAGCGACTTCTCGGTCGAGGTGTGGAAGGTCGCCACGATGGGTCCGTCGGCGATGGCGAGGGCGAGCATGCCCAGGCTGGGGGCGTTCGGCTCGTGCACGTGCAGCACGTCGAAGCGGCCCTTGCGGATCCACTTGCGCAGCCGCCCGAAGGCCTTGGGCCCGAACGAGAGCCGGGACACCGAGCCGTTGTACGGGATGGCGACGGCCTTGCCCGAGGAGACCGCGAAGTCGGGGAGCTTCGTCTCCTTCGAGGAGGGGATGAGCACCGACACCTCGTGGCCGCGCTCGATCAGCACCCGCGCCAGGTCGATCACGTGCGCCTGCACGCCGCCGGCCACGTCGAACGAGTACGGACAGATCATCCCGATCCGCATGGCTACGCTCCCCCGGCCCCGTCGGCGCCCAGGATTCGCTCGCGCCGCGCCTGCGACCAGTCCGCCTCCCACAGGGGCTGCAGCATGTGCCAGTCGGCGGGGTGCTCGGCGATGTTGCGCTCGAACGCCGCCGCCAGCTTCTGGGTGGCGCTCTCGATGCCGCCGGACACGTCGATCGGCGCCTCGGACTTGAAGCCCCAGGCGTCGCCCTCGAACCAGCAGTGCACCGGCAGCAGCGGCGCGCCGGTGTCGATCGCGAGCTTCGCGGGGCCGGCCGGCATCCGGGTGCGCTCGCCGAAGAAGGTGACGGGCACGCCGTGGCGCCCGAGGTCGCGCTCCCCGAGCAGGCAGATGGGACGGCCCTCCCGGAGCCGGTCGGCGAGCGCCCGCATGGGCGGCTGTTCGCCGCCCGAGGTGGGGAAGATCTCGAAGCCCAGGGATTCGCGGTAGGCGACGAACCGCTGGAACAGAGACTCGGGTTTGAGCCGCTCGGCGACGGTGGCGAAGCGGCCGTACGTCTGCGCCAGCCACACCCCCGCCATGTCCCAGTTGCCGCTGTGCGGCAGCGCGAGCACCGCGCCGGTTCCGGCGGCCATCGCCTCGTGGAGGCTGGGCACGTGCACGTACTGATCGAGCCTGGCCCCCAGCGCCACGAGGTCCATCGACGGCAGCCGGAACGACTCGCGCCAGTACCGGGCGTACGACCGCGTGGAGGCCTCGATCAGGCTCTGCGGCACCGCATCC
The DNA here is from genome assembly GCA_040391845.1 of Tsukamurella paurometabola. Classification (GTDB taxonomy): domain Bacteria; phylum Actinomycetota; class Actinomycetes; order Mycobacteriales; family Mycobacteriaceae; genus Tsukamurella; species Tsukamurella paurometabola_B. The sequence continues at coordinate 7,497 of JBEBXD010000066.1, forward strand.
GGCGTGGTGCCGAGCACGCGGGCCAGGTTCTTGCGCAGCTGGGTGTTATCGCCGCGCGCTCCGAGGCGGCCCCCCACCTCGTCGAACAGGAAGGCGGCGGCGAACTCGGGCATCCGTTTGGTCAGGGCCCAGCCGGTCCGGTAGGCGAGATCGGCGGCCTCCTCGCGCGGGTCGATCACGCCGGGCCCTCCTCGCGCGGCGCCGCCTGCGGCAGCGGCAGCAGATCGGTGGCGCCGGGCGAGCGCCGCACGCTCAGCGCCCGCTGGACGACGGTGACGATGCTGGTCACGGCGAGCAGCCACATGGCGAGGTGGATCGCCCACCACACGCCGAGACCGGTGAAACCGGCGCCCACGAGCACGATGATGAGCCGTTCCGGGCGTTCGATGAGGCCACCGTCGCCCCGCAGGCCGGACGCCTCGGCCCGGGCCTTCGCGTAGCTGATCACCTGCGAGGTGACCAGGCAGATCAGGGTCGCGATCAGCAGGTTGTAGCGGTTGTTCTCGGTGAACACGGCCCACCACGCGAGGCCGGCGAAGACGGCACCGTCGGCCACCCGGTCGCAGGTGGCGTCCAGCCATGCCCCGAACCGGGTGCCGCCGCCGCGGACGCGGGCCATGGCACCGTCGAGCATGTCGAACATCACGAAGAACCAGATGATCATGGTTCCCCAGAACAGCTGGTCCGCGGGGAACAGCCACACCGCCGCCCCCACGGAGCAGACGGTGCCGAACAGCGTCACCGCGTCCGGGGTGAGGCCGGTCCTGATCAGTACCTTGGCGATCGGGTGGGTGACCTTGGAGACGGCCTCACGACTGAAGATCGACGACACCCCTAGACCTCTTCCCACGCCTTCGCCATCAGCGCCCGGGTCTGTCCGAGGAGCTGCGGCATCACCTTAGTTCCCGAGAGCACCGTGATGTAGTTCGCATCCCCCGGCCAGCGCGGAACGATGTGCTGGTGCAGGTGCTCGGCGATCGAGCCTCCCCCCGACCGGCCCAGGTTGAAGCCCACGTTGAACGCCGCGGGCCGGGAGATCGCCTTGATCACGCGAATCGTCTTCTGGGTGAGCTTGATCAGCTCGAAGGCCTCCTCGTCGGTGAGGTCCTCCAGCTCGGCCACCTGCCGGTACGGGACCACCATGCAGTGGCCCGGGTTGTACGGGAACAGGTTGAGCACCACGTAGCAGTGCTCGCCGCGCGCCACGATCAGCCCGTCCTCATCGGCCAGCTTCGGGATCTCGAGGAACGCGGTGCTCCCCTCGGGCACCGGAGGGGAATCGACGAGGTACCGCATCCGGTACGGCGTCCACAGCCGCTCGATGCTGTCGTCACCGTCGCCGACCCCGAAGTCGCGGTGCGCGCCGGGCGCTCCGCCCGCGTTGGCGTCCGTCATCGATTCCTCTCCCGCTCGTCCACGCCGGCCCGGTCAGGGCGTCCCGACGGTGCCGCCGATCAGTTCGGCCGTCGGGGACTCGTTGCGGCGCGAGCGCACCCAGCTCACGATCGCCGCCACCGCCTCCTCGACGGGCACCTCGTTGACCTGAGTGCCGTCCCGGAAGCGGAAGCTCACGGCGCCCGCATCGCGGTCGCGCTCGCCCGCGAGCAGCATGAACGGCACCTTCTGCGTGGTGTGGTTGCGGATCTTCTTCTGCATCCGGTCGTCGCTGTGGTCGACGTGCGCGCGGATCCCCTCGGCGCGCAGCTTGCGGATCACCGTCTCCAGGTGATCGCCGAACTGATCGGCCACGGGGATACCCACCACCTGCTCCGGTGCGAGCCAGGCCGGGAAGGCTCCGGCGTAGTGCTCGGTGAGCACGCCGAAGAACCGCTCGATGGACCCGAACTTCGCCGAGTGGATCATCACCGGCTGCTTCTTGCTGCCGTCCGCCGCGGTGTACTCCAGATCGAATCCCGCCGGCTGGTTGAAGTCGTACTGGATCGTCGACATCTGCCAGGTGCGCCCGATCGCGTCCTTCGCCTGCACCGACACCTTCGGCCCGTAGTACGCGGCGCCGCCCGGGTCGGGCACGAGGTCCAGTCCGGATTCGACGCAGACCTCCTCCAGGATGCGGGTGGCCTCGGCCCACTGCTCGTCGCTTCCGATGAACTTGTCCGAGTCGTCGCGAGTGGACAGCTCCAGGTAGAAATCGTTCAGGCCGAAGTCGCGCAGCAGTCCGAGGATGAACTCGAGGAGGTGCTTGATCTCCCCCTTGGCCTGCTCCGGCGTGACGTAGCTGTGCGAATCGTCCTGGGCGAAGCCTCGCACACGGGTCAGCCCCTGGATGACCCCCGACTTCTCGTAGCGGTACACGTGACCGAATTCGAACAGCCGCAACGGCAGTTCGCGGTACGAGCGTCCGCGGGAACGGAAGATCAGGTTGTGCATCGGGCAGTTCATGGCCTTGAGGTAGTAGGTCTGCCCCGGCTTGATGATCTCGCCGTCCTCACCCCGCTCCTCGTCCACCTGCAGCGGCGGAAACATACCCTCCGAGTAGTACGGCAGGTGTCCCGAGAGGTGGAACAGGTGCTCCTTGGAGATGTGCGGAGTGCCGACGTACTCGAAGCCGTTCTCGATGTGCTTCGCGCGGACGTAATCCTCCATCTCCCGCTTGATGATTCCGCCCTTGGGGTGGAACACGGGCAGGCCGGAGCCCAGCTCGTCCGGGAAGCTGAACAGGTCCAGCTCGGCACCGAGCTTGCGGTGGTCGCGCTTCTCGGCCTCGGCCAGCAGCTCCAGGTACTCGTCCATCGCCTCCTGGGACTCCCAGGCGGTGCCGTAGACGCGCTGCAGGTCGGCGTTGTTCTGATCGCCCCGCCAGTACGCGGCGGAGCTGCGGGTCAGCTTGACCGCCGGGATGTACTTGGTGGTGGGCACGTGCGGCCCGCGGCACAGGTCGCCCCAGATCCGTTCGCCCGTGCGGGGATTGAGGTTGTCGTAGGCGGTGAGCTCTGCGCCGCCGACCTCCATGACCTCGCTGTCGTCGGCCGCGCCCTTGTCGTCGATGAGCTCGAGCTTGTACGGCTCGCCCGCCAGCTCGGCGCGGGCCTCGTCCTTGCTCGCGTAGACCCTCCGGCTGAACCGCTGGCCCGACTTGATGATCTGCTTCATCTTCTTCTCGAGGCCCTTGAGGTCCTCGGGGGTGAAGGGCTCGGCGACGTCGAAGTCGTAGTAGAAGCCGTCCTTGATGGGCGGCCCGATGCCCAGCTTGGTGCCGGGGAAGCCGTCCTGCACGGCCTGGGCGAGCACGTGGGCCGCGGAGTGGCGGATCACGCTGCGCCCGTCCTCCGTGTTCGCCGCGACGGCCTCGACCTCGGTGTCGGCCTCGGGGACCCAGCTGAGGTCCTTGAGGGTTCCGTCGGTCGTCCTCACCACCACGACGGCCTCGGGGCCCTTGTTGGGAAGGTCGAGCTCGCGCATGGCTGCCCCGGCGGCGATTCCGGCCGGGACGACGAAGGTGGTGCTCACAGTGCTCCTAGTCATGTAGCGGGCGGCATACCTGGCCGCACGCGGTTGTCAGTGTGCCCGATCCTATCGGTCGCCACCGGGTTCGAGGCGACGCCGTCGCTCCGGCGGCGCCTGCCGGGGGCAGCTGAGGCACTTCGCCTGGCCCGGGCACAGGTAGATCAGGCAGCAGGAGCCCCGCCGGACGACGATGCCGCGCCCGGGGATCCGCTCGAACCGGGCGGGCGGGGCCTGCGGGCCGCAGGCGGCCAGCGCACCGTCGGCGGCGGCGCGCGGGTCCGTGGTGCCGAGCGCCGCCGAGGCGATCGAATCGGTGGCGATCGCCCAGAGCGACCGCTCGGTGGCGCCGCTCGCGGCCGCCACCTCCGGGACGAGGCGGCGGAAGGCCCTCGCCAGGCTCGCGTCCGGGTCGCCCGACGGTGCCGCCCCGCCCAGTTCCGGCCATCCGCCCGGGCCGGTGCGGACCGGAGCCGTGGCGGCGTCGCCGCCGGCGGCGGCCAGCCGGGCGAGCGCGCCGGAGAGGGCGTACCAGTAGAGCACCCCGGCGACGCGGTCGTCGGGGGCGCCGACCGCGCGCCGCAGGAGGCCGGTCGCCGACACCAACGGTTCCGGGCTCGCAGAGTCCGGGGCCGCCGACTCCGGGGCCGGAGGACCGGACTCGCGCGCTCGGTCCGTCATCCCAGGATGGGGCTGGCGAGCCAGGGCCATCCGATCCCGACCCACCCGGCGATCATCTCCGCGGCGCCGAGCAGCCACACGGTGGCCAGCACGATCGCGCACGTCCCCAGCCCGAACAGGGCCTTGACCACGATGTTCTGCCGGGAGAGCCACTCGGCGAAGGCGTCGTAGCGGGCCCGGGCGAACCGCAGCAGCCGGTGCGCCCACTCGAACTCGGAGGCGAGGATGCCGAGGCCGGCGAACACGATGAGCCAGCCCGGGCCGGGGTACGGGATGGCGATGATCCCCGCGATCAGCACGAGGCCGCCGATCACGCCGACGCAGATCCGCCAGAGCAGCGCACCGTGGCTGGTCGACTTCACCCGTGCGCGCCACGCGCGCGGCCCCGATCGCGGCGCCTCCTTCTGCTGGTCGTGCATGGTGCCCACGGTACCGGCCGCCGGGACGTCCCGACCTGGACGAAACGGACCGGCGGGGCCACCCCTCTCGCGTCGCGGCCATGGGCAGGCTAGCTTTACTCAATCATCGCCGTTCCTCGCGGGAAGAGACGCACCATGTCGCACATGCTGGCCGCCGGGCCCTCGTTCGCCACGCAGCTGACGGGCAGCGGTCTGATCGGCCTGCGCGAGGGACTCGAGGCCAGCATCGTGGTCATGACGCTGCTCGCGTTCGCGGTCAAGTCGGGCCGCCGCGACGCGCTCGCCTGGATCTGGGCGGGGGTCGCCGCCGCCCTCGTGCTCACCGTCGGCACGTTCCTCGTGATCCAGCTGGGCACCAACACCATCTCGTCGATGGGGGCCGAGCTCGTCGCGGGCATCGGATCCGCGGTCGCGGTCGTGATGGTCACGTTCATGATCCTCTGGATGCGCAGGGCCTCGGCGCACCTCGCCTCGGACCTGAAAGAGGATCTGAGCTCCGCGCTCAGCGTCGGCGGCCCCGCGGTCGCGCTGCTGGCGTTCCTCACCGTCGGCCGGGAGGGCTTCGAGACGGCGCTGCTGATGGTCGCGTACGCGGAGAGCGTCGCCGGCGGTGTGGTCCCGCTGATCGGGGTGCTGATCGGCGTCGCCGCCGCAGCAGCGCTCACCGTGGCGATGTACCGCGGCGCCGTGCGGATCAACTTCAGCCGCTTCTTCCTGATCACCGGCCTGTTCCTGATCGTCGTCGCCGCCGGGATCCTCTCCTACGGCGTGCACGCCTTCCAGGCCTACGGCTGGCTGCCGGGTCTGGGCGACGTGGCCTACGACATCAGCTCCTGGTACCAGGAGGACACCTGGTACGGCTCGATCCTCAGCGGCATCTTCAACATCCGGTCGTCCGCGTCCTGGCTGCAGGTGATCGCCTGGCTCGGGTACCTGGTGATCGTCGGCGGAGCGTTCCTGCTGCGCGGCCCCCGCCGGGCGGCGACGGCACCGTCCACCCCCGCCGGGCAGCCGGCGACGTGAAGCCTCCCGCGGACACACCGCGGGTCCCGAAAGGAAAACTCATGGCACGACATCCCCGATCGAAGCGCACCGTCGCGGTCCTCGGACTCGTCGCGGCCGCCCCGCTCGCCGTGGCCGGCTGCGAGTCGAAGACCGCGAACGCCGACGCGATCGCCGTCACCTCGACCGACGACTCGTGCACCCTGGCGACCTCCTCCGCGACCACGGGCGACGTGAGCTTCCGGATCACCAACAACGGCAAGAAGGTCACCGAGTTCTACGTCTACGGCAACAACAACCGCGTCCTCGGCGAGGTGGAGAACATCGGCCCCGGACTCAGCGGCAAGATGACCGTCGAGATCACCGATCCCGGCGACTACCAGGTGGCGTGCAAGCCCGGCATGGTGGGCACCGGCATCCGGCAGACGCTGAAGGTGACCGGTGAGAAGAAGGAGAAGTCGCAGGCCCCGGCCGACGTGGAGGCGGCGAAGCAGCAGTACCTGACGTACGTGCGCGGCCAGGTCACCGCGCTGGTGGCCCAGACCACGACCTTCGTCGGCCACGTCAAGTCCGGGGACCTGGATGCGGCGCGCGCCGAGTTCGGCCGCACCCGCACCTCCTACGAGCGGATCGAGCCCGTCGCCGAGTCCTTCCCCGACCTGGACCCCCGGATCGACATGCGCTGGGACGACACCGAGGACGGCAAGCAGGCGTTCACCGGCTTCCACCGCATCGAGCGGTTCCTGTGGCCGCCGAAGGACTCCGAGGTGGGCGAGGGCGACGGCAAGATCGCGCCCGCCGACGCCGCCGACGCCAAGGCGCACGACGACAAGGCCTCGATCGACAAGATCGCCGATCAGCTGCTCACCGACGTCAAGGCGCTCGAGACCGAGGTGAACAAGCCCGACTTCGACTTCGAGACCCGCAGCTTCGTCCAGGGCCCGCAGGCCCTCATCGACGAGGTCGCCAAGACCAAGGTGGGCGGCGAGGAGGACCGCTACAGCCACACCGACCTGTGGGACTTCGCGGCGAACCTGGACGGCGCCGAGACGCTGATCGCCAACCTGCAGCCGATGATCGCGACCCGCGACGGGAAGCTGATGGACAAGATCACGGCGCAGTTCGCCGATGTGCGATCGGTGATCGAGCCGCTGCGCAGCGGCGACGGCTACGTCGACTACTCGACGGTCCCGGAGGACGTGCGCAAGCAGATCTCGGACAAGATCGACGCGCTGTCCGCGACCCTCTCGCAGGTGCCCGGCCTGGTTCTCGACACGTCGGCGACGCCCACTGCGGCGGCGTCCTCGACCCAGCCGAAGTGACCACCGAGCACGACGAGACCTCCGGCGCCGCCGCGGAACCCACCGACCCCGCGGCGCCGCCGGAGCGGCCGGAGCGGCCGGAGCGGCCGGGGGGCCCCCGCCAGCGGCCGGCCGGCCGCTTCTCGCGGCGGTCCGCCCTGGGCGCGCTGGGCGCGGGCCTCGGCCTGACCGCCGTCGGCGCGGCCGGGGGCTTCGCGGTGGGACGCCACGATCCGGGCCGTGCCGCCGGCCCCCTGGTGATCCCGTTCCGCGGCCGGCAGCAGGCGGGCATCGTGACGGCGGCGCAGGACCGCCTGCACTTCGTGGCCTTCGACGTGATCACCCGCTCGCGGGACGAGCTCGTCGACCTGCTGCGCCGGTGGACCGCCGCCGCCGAGCGGATGACCCGCGGCGAACAGACCGAGGCCGACGGTGCCGTCGGGCTCGGCGCGTACCGGCCACCGTCGGACACCGGTGAGGCCCTGGGCCTCTCGCCCGCGAACCTGACGCTCACGATCGGGTTCGGCCCGGGGCTGTTCGGCCCCAGCGCGGCGGCACCCGGCCAGCCCGACCGCTTCGGCCTCGCCGGCCGCCGGCCGGCGGCCCTGCAGGACCTCCCCGGGTTCGCTGCGGAGAAGATCGAACCGTCGCGCTCGTACGGCGACATCTGCATCCAGGCCTGCGCCGACGACCCGCAGGTGGCGGTGCACGCCGTGCGCAACCTGGCGCGGATGGGCTTCGGCGTCGTCTCGGTGCGGTGGTCCCAGCTCGGCTTCGGCCGCACGTCGTCGACCACGCGCGGCCAGGAGACGCCGCGGAACCTGTTCGGCTTCAAGGACGGGACGGCCAACCTCCGCGCGGAGGACTCCGAGCTGCTGGACCGCTGGGTGTGGGTCCGCCCCGAGGACAATCCGCCTGCGGCGCAGTGGATGACCGGCGGCACCTACCTCGTGGCCCGGCGCATCCGCATGGACATCGAGCCGTGGGACCGGTCGAACCTCTCCGAGCAGGAGCTGACCATCGGGCGGACGAAGGGCGTCGGCGCACCGCTCGGCCAGGACGCCGAGTTCGACACCCCGGACTTCCAGGTGACCTCGGGCGGCGCGCCGCTGATCCCGCTCGATGCGCACGTGCGGCTCGCGCACCCGGACAACAACGGAGGGGTCCGGCTGCTGCGGCGCGGCTACAACTTCACCGACGGCTCCGACGGATTCGGGCACCTGGACGCGGGCCTGTTCTTCATCGCGTTCAACCGCGACACCGGCAAGCAGTTCGTCCCGGTGCAGCAGATCCTGAGCCGCAAGGACGCCCTGACCGAGTACCTCATCCCCACCTCGTCGGCGCACTTCGCCGTTCCCCCCGGCGTCGCCGAGGGCGAGTTCTGGGGGCAGCGCCTGTTCGAGTGAGAAGCCGGTGAGAAGCCCTGGGCGCCGGTCCGATCCGGCGGCCCGGGGCGTTCCCGTGGTGCGCCCGCCCGATTCAGGCGTATGCTTCGAGGATCGGTGATGGATCTCCACCGAGCGGCGAGAGATACCCACCTCGCGCCGCTGAACCGCTGACATGCGCAGCTGATGGCTCCTTCCGCTACGGAAGGAGTGCGCATGCCCGTCGACGACGCCTCGGTCAGTATCCTGTTCCCGCCCGGTGCCGGATCCCCGCATCTGGAGAGCGACCCGCCCGACTACTTCCCGGACCTGAACCTGGATCAGGTGGCGGATTCGATACTGGCGGGGCTGAGCGAGTACCGGCTGGAGCCGGTCTTCCACACGCTGCTGCCCGACGCCGCCCACGTCGACTACCGGCTGGACGTGTTCCGGGACGTCGAGAGCGCGGAATCGGTGCGGGTATCGCTGTCCCGCTTCACCTCCCGGATGGAGGAGGTCCGCGACATCCTGGCCCGGGCCGCCCGCATCCACCTCGCGAACGAGCGTCTCGGCTGGCACGCGGAGGCGGCGCACCGCTACGTGCGGGCGGTGCGCGACCTGCGCGCCGAGCTGGCGTCCGCCGACCTCGCCTCGACGGCGCTGCAGCGGGCCCGGACGGCGGTCGAGGCGGTCGCCGCCGGCGACCGCTTCACCGGGCTCGCCGAGGGGGCCGAGCAGGTGCTGGCCGCGCTGCACGACGTCCGCTACACGGTGCAGATCCGGGGCCCCCGGGTGCGGGTGAGCCGCTTCTCCGACGAGGAGGACTACGGCGCCACGGTCGCCGAGGTGTTCGCGACCCTGCTCCCCGAGGGCGGCCCGGAGGCGCCCCCGATCGAACGCCACTCCCCCGGGATGAACCACATCGACGCGCGGGTGCTCGACTGCGCCGCGTTCCTGTACCCCGAGCCGTTCGCCGCGCTGCAGGACTTCTGCCGGGAGTACGACGACTTCCTCGACCCGCAGATCATGTCGCTCGACCGCGAGCTCCACTTCTACCTCGCCGTCCTGCGCCACCTGCGGGCGGTCACCGCGGCCGGGCTGGAGTACACCTATCCGGCCGTGGTGGACGCGCCCGAGGGCCTGCGCGCGACCCGCACCTACGACCTCGCGCTGGCGGCGTCCGGGACCGCGGCCGTGGTGCCCAACGACATCGTCCTCGATCCCGGCGAGCGCATCATCGTGGTCACCGGGCCCAATCAGGGCGGGAAGACCACGCTCGCAAGGACGTTCGGGCAGCTGTTCCACCTCGCCGGGATCGGCGTCCCCGTGCCGGGGCGCGACGTGCACCTCGGGTTGTGCGATCGGATCGGCACGCACTTCGCGCGCACGGAGCTGGGGGCCGACGCGCACGGGCGGCTGGAGGAGGAACTGGTGCGGCTGCACGGGATCCTCTCGGCGGCGACCGATCGCACGGTGATCGTGATGAACGAATCGCTCTCCTCGACCACCATCCGGGACGCCGAGGTGGTCGGCGCCGCGATCGTGCGCCGCATGATCGACACCGGGGTGCGCGCCGTCTTCGTCACCTTCGTGCACGAACTGTCCGAGGCGGGCCCGGCCGTGGTCAGCATGGTCGCCGACACCTCCCCCGCCGATCCGTCCATCCGCACGTTCCGCGTGATCCGCAGGCCCGCGGACGGCGAGACCTACGCCGAGGTGCTCGCCCGGCATCGCGGACTCGACTACGGCGCCATCCGGGACGCCGTCGGCGACCGCGCCGCCCACCAGGAGGTCGCACGATGAAGGTCCGCCTGCTCCACCCCGACCGCGACGTGGTCGTTGTACCGGACGACCCGGCCCACGCGGCCGATCTGCGCCGCGACCTCGGCCTGGACGCGCTGGTGTCCGTGATGAGCGAGGACTCGTGGCAGGCCCACGTCATCGAACGGATCCTCCTGGAGGGCGTGGTCGACGGTGACCGCATCCGGTACCGGCAGGACGTGCTGCGTGACTGCATCGACCACCGCGGCGCCGTCGCGGAACTCCACGACATCGCGCAGGGCGCGCTCGAACGCAAGCGGCACGACTTCCTGGGGCTGCTCAGCAAGTCCGCGCCCGCCCGCCGCATGCGCCGCTCCATCGACGTCCTCTCGATGTATCTCGGCGTGCTGACCGAGCTGCGCGACTCCTGCGCGCGCAACGCCCACCTGTTCCGCTCCGCCGGCCTGACGTCCCTGTGCGCCCGCATCGACGAGGACTTCGATCCCGCGTACCTGCGGGAGATCGCGGGGCACCTCGAGACGCTGACCTTCAAGTCCGGCGAGCTGATCAGCGCGCGGATCGGCACTGGCGATCAGGGCACCGACTACCGGTTGCACCGCAATCACCGTGCGCCGCTGCGCGAGTTCGTTCCCCTGGTGGAGCATTCGTCCCTCACCTTCGAGATCGACCCCCGCGACATCGCCGGCAGCGAGGCGCTGGGAGCGCTGCGCAGCCGCGGGATCGATTCCGCCGCACGGGTGCTCACGGCGTCCGAGGACCACGTGACCGACTTCCTGCAGGCCCTGGCCACCGAGCTCTCGTTCTACCTCGGCGCCGAGACGGTGTACCGCCGGCTCACCGCCCTCGGATGCCCGGTCACCTTCCCGGTGCCGGCGGACGACGGGCACCGGCATCACACGAACCTGATCGAACCCACGCTCGCGGTGCGCAGCGGCGCCCGGCCCGTGGGCAACGACCTTCCGGACACCGACTGCGCGCTGGTGTTCATCACCGGGGCCAATCAGGGCGGGAAGACGACCTACCTGCGGAGCCTCGGCATCGCCCAGGTGATGATGCAGGCCGGGATGTTCGTGGCGGCGGAGGAGTTCACCGCCCCGCCCCGGACGGGAGTGTTCACCCACTTCCGGCGCGAGGCCGATCCGACGATGCGGCACGGCGGGTTCGACGACGAGCTGGTGCGGATGCGCTCCATCGTCGAGGATCTCGAGCCCGGCGGCCTCCTGCTGTGCAACGAGTCGTTCTCCACCACGGACTTCCGGGAGGGCTCGATCATCGGGTCCAGCGTGGTGCGGGCGCTGCTCGACGAGGCCGTGAGCGTGATCTACGTCAGCCACATGTACGACCTCGTGCACGCCTTCCAGGACGACCCGCGGACCATCACCCTTCTCGCCGAACGCCTGGACGACGGCACCCGCACGTTCCGGCTCCGGGTCGGGAGTCCGTCCGCGAGCGGCTACGCCGAGGACGTGTTCGCGCGGGTGTTCGGCACCGCACCATGACCCACCTGCACACCGACGAAGGAGATCACCCATGTCCCTGACCATCACCGGGCTCGAGGCCGAGGAAGTGCTCGACTCCCGCGGCAATCCCACACTGGCGGTCACGATGCACACCGAGGGGGCCGGCACCGTGGCCGCCGGTGTCCCGTCCGGCGCCTCGACGGGCAGCCGCGAGGCGGCCGAGCTACGGGACGGCGATCCCGACCGCTACGGCGGGCGCGGCGTCCTGAAGGCGGTGCGCAGCGTGAGCGACACGATCGCGGGGGCGCTGACCGGGCGCCCGTTCGGCTCGATCGCGGAGATCGACGAGGTGCTGATCGGCCTCGACGGCACCCCGGACAAGAGCCGTCTCGGCGGCAACGCCGTGGTGGGGGTCTCGATGTGTGCGGCCAAGGCGATGGCGAACCTGCACCACCGGCCACTGTGGCACGAGCTGACGCCCGACGGCGTCACGCCCCGGCTTCCGGTGCCGCACTTCAACGTTCTCAACGGCGGCCGCCACGCCCACAACGGCCTCGCCTTCCAGGAGTTCATGATCGCCCCGGTCGGCGCGCCCTCGCTCCCCGAGGCGATCCGCGCCGGCGCGGAGGTGTACGCCGCGCTCCGGTCGATCCTGACCGACGAGAAGTGGGACACCGGGCTCGGCGACGAGGGCGGGTTCGCACCCCGCATCTCCCGCCCCGAGGAGGCGCTCGCGCTGATCGTCCGCGCGATCGGGGCCGCCGGGTACCGCCCGTCGCGCGACGAGGTGGCGATCGCCCTCGACCCCGCGGCGTCCGAGTTCTACTCCGAGGGCGCGTACCACGTGGGCGAGAGGACCCTGGGCAGCACCGAGATGATCGAGCTGTACTCCACCCTGTTGGACGACTTCCCGATCTGGAGCATCGAGGACCCGATGTCGGAGTTCGACGATGCCGGGTGGCGGGCGATCACCGATCAACTCGGCGACCGGACGCAGCTGGTGGGCGACGACAACTTCGTCACCGACCCGGCGACGATCGCCGCGGCGGCCGCCGACGGCGTCGCCAACGCCGCCCTGATCAAGGTCAACCAGATCGGCACCGTCAGCCAGACCCTCGAGGCGCTCGCGGTGTGCCGGCGCGCGCACTACGGCGCCATGGTGTCCCACCGCTCCGGGGAGACCACCGACCCGTTCATCGCCGATCTCGCGGTCTCCTCGGGGTGCGGACAGATCAAGTCCGGCGCGCCGGCCCGCGGTGAGCGGATCGCCAAGTACAACCGCCTGCTCTCCATCGCCGCGGCGAATCCCGGGCTGGAGTACGGCATCCCGCCCGGCCGGCAGGAGAGCTGATCCGTGTCACGCGATGTGCAGGACCATCCCGAGCACCGTCATCGCCACCCCCAGGGTGAGCATCGCACCGCACCACCGCGCCCGGCGGGTGTGCAGCGCCGCGCCGAGCGCCCAGCCGAGCGCGCCGAGCAGCGTCTCCGCCACGGCGAACGCGAACCAGGAAGGGAGCGGCAGGACCGCGGCTGACAGCAGGGGCACCGCCGCGCCGGCGAGGCTCGCCAGTCCGGCGGTCGCGGTGGCGCCGAGGGACTCCCGCAGCACGTCGCGCCCCAGGTCGGTGCGCATCAGCCTGGTGTCGGTGAGGTTGAGCTCGCGGGCACCGCGGAGCAGCCGCGACCGGCGCTCGGAGTAGTCGGCCACGAACATCGTCACGGTGGCGGTCGTCGACGCGGCGATGCCGATCCGGACCGCGAGCCCCACACCGAGATCCGCGCTGTGCAGCATCGCCTCGGCGGCCAGGGTCAGCGCGGTGAGCAGCCCGTCGGTCGCGCCGAGGACGAGGGGAAGGATCGCCCAGTGGCGCACCGATCGCGCGAGCCGTCCCATCTAGCGGCGCCGCGGGACGTGCTCGACGAGCCGGTCGCCGGCGACGACCTCATCGATGCTGTGCAGTACGACGCCGGTCCGGTCGAGGGTCTCGAAGAGCTGGGCGGTGTCGATGTCGCCGCCCTCCACCGTGATCACCATGCCCACCGTCTCGATGTCGATCTCGTTCACCGTGATGTTCACGGCCGAGACGCCCGGAACGGCCTCGATGGCCAGCGCCAGCGGGACCATGCCCGGCCGGTCCACCGTCTTGTCCACGTCCATCGCCAACCGCCTGATCGGCATGTCCACCACCACTTTCCGCTCAACTTTCCAACCGAATCCGGGAGAACACCATGACCGACACCCAGTACCTGTACCTCGCCCGTCACGGCCGCACCGCCCTCAACGCCGAGGGCAGGCTGCGCGGCCTGGCCGACCCGCCGCTCGACCCCACGGGTGAGGCCGAGGCCGCCCGCCTCGCGGACGCGCTGCGCGACAGCGGCGCCGAACTCGTCGTCAGCAGCCCGCTCCAGCGCGCCGTCCGCACCGCGCAGGCGATCGCGGAGGCGCTCGGCGTGCCGCACCGCGCGGATCCGCGCTTCAACGACCGCGACTACGGGCCGCAGACCGGTGAGCTGAAGTCGGAGGTCGTCGCGAAGTGGGGCGACGTTGACTCCGCGCCCGGCGTCGAGAGCGTGGAAACGGTGCTCGCCCGGTCGCTTCCGGCGCTGGATGCGCTCCTCGACGACCCCGTCTCCGGCACCGCGTCCGCCGCGCCGCGCGCGGTGATCGTGGTGACCCACGACGCGGTGATCCGCCCGCTGCTCCGCAGCATCGATCCCGGCGTCGAGGTCGAGGTGCCCACCGCAAGCTACGCGCGGCTGCGCCGCGGCGGCGAGGGCTGGGCGATCCTCGACACCGACGTCAAGCCGGCCTGATCGCGCCCGGCACCGGAACACTGACCCCGGCGTCATCACGAGACCGCGATCACGAGGGTCAGGAACGCCAGCAGGGCGATCAGCATGTACGCCATGTAGGCGTCCAGCCGCCCCGATTGCAGGCGTTTGGTGGCGCCGGCGCACGCCAGCAGCACGGCCAGCGCGGGGCGGTACAGGTACCGGCTCATCAGCTCCGTGGTGCGGACCACGAGCGAGAACCGGGGTGCGGCGTCCTCGTCGCCCTGCTCGGCCGGCAGCCGGCGCACCGAGATCCGCGTCAGCAGTACGGCGCTCAGCACTCGGCGCACCGGGTTGATGTACCCGGACGAGGTGTACCCCACGCCGCGGGGCACGCCCGGTGAGGCCGAGGACCACGCCGGTACGCGCCGCACCGCGCCGATCCGCCGTGCCGAGAGGAGGTAGGCCCCGGCCGCGATGACCACCGCGAGCGCGGGCAGCACGATCCACAGCCACGTCGGCGACAGCGCGGAGAACCCGCCGAACACCGGCTGCAGCACCCAGGGCCCGGCCAGCGCGCCGAGCGGCTCGGAGCCGGCCGGCCGGCGCAGTCCCGCCGCGATCACCCGGATTTCGAGGGGCGCCACCATCGCCAGCCCCAGACAGCCGGCGGAGAGCAGCGCCACCGCGATGCGGGTGGAGGGCTCCCGGTCGATGCGTCCGTCGCGCGGCGCCGCCGGGGCCCGGTCCGCACGGTCGGGCCCGAACGCGGTGAAGGCGACGACGCGGACGAAGGTCAGGCCCGCCACCCCGATGGTCAGCGCCACCAGGGTCGCGGCGCCGGCCACGCAGAGCTGGGTCGCGAGGTCGTGGATGCGGAACTGCTGGATCAGCGCCTGCAGCGTGAGCCACTCGGCCGCGAACCCCGCGGTCAGCGGCAGCCCGGCCAGGGTGAACGATCCGACGGTCAGCCCCCATCCCGCCCAGGGGATCCGGCGCACCACGCCCCCGATCCGGTTGAGGTCCATGGTCCCGTAGGTCCGCTCGATCGCCGCGGCGGAGACGAACAGCAGGGACTTGCCCAGCGTGTGCGCGCACACCTGGACGGTCGCGGCGGTCAGGCCGAGGGCCACCAGCGGCGTGCTGCCCGCGGCGGCCCCCACCAGCGCCACCGAGTACCCGGCCGTGATCAGGCCCGCGTTCTCCACGCTGGACCAGGCCACCAGGGTCGTCAGCGTGGACGCGGACGCCGCCTGCGTCACCCCGAGCACGGACGTGATTCCCGCCAGGACCACCACCGTGCACACGAGCCAGGTGGGTGGTGCGCCCAGCACTTGCAGGACCCGCCACATCCCGTAGAAGCCCACGTTCACGGCGACGCCCGCCATGATCGCGCGCGCCGGCCCCGGGGCGGCCGGGTACACCGTGGGCAGCCACACCTCGAACGGGAGGAGGCCGACCTTCGCGCCGAACCCGATCAGCAGCAGCCCGTAGGCCAGGGCCGGCGAGGGCGTGTGCGCCGCCGCCCGCCAGCCGTCGATCACCATGGTGTGGCTGTTCGCCGCGATGATCGCGCCCCCGAGCAGCAGCGCCGCCCCGCTGATCTTGCCGAACACCCCCGCCACCACCGCGGCGCGCGGCCGGCCGGCGCGGGCCCGTTCGAGGCCCGCCAGCAGGTAGAAGGAGAGCGCCAGCGACTCCCACCCGAACAGGAACACGAACAGGTGCGAGGCGGTGAGCACGACCGCGACCGCGGCCAGGGCGAGCGCCACCGCCGCCGGGAGCCGTCCCGCCCGCCGGTGCGAGTGGGCCGAGGCGGCGAGCACGACGGGGATCGCCGCCGCGAAGGTGATGAGCGCGAACAGCCCCGAGAGGCGATCGAGCACCAGCTGCGCCTCGCCCCCGATGCCCGCGGTGACCGCGGCCGGGAGGGCCACCGTCGCGGTGTGCCCGGCGACGGCGCGCGCGCCCGCCACGGCCATCACGACGGCCCCGGCGACACTGAGCATCCAGGCCCCGAGGTCGGCTGCCCGGCGGCGCGTTCCCTCTCCCGCGCCGCCGCCGAGCACCGCGGCCAGTCCGCCGAGTGCGAACGCGAGCAGGGCCCAGGCGATCATGATCGTTCCCCCACTCGTCCGAGGGCCAGCAGCAGCGCGTGCAGCAGGCTGAACGGGGACGGCGGTGCACCGGGCACCCAGACGTCCACGGGCAGCAGCCGCCCGGCACCGTCCTGCTCCCCCGCCGCGCGGGCGAACATCCCGCCGGACACCGCGTCGGTGCCGCACGCGATCACGACCCGCGGGTCGGGCATCGCCTCGTAGGTGGCGTGCACGGCGTCACTCATCCCCCGCGCCCCGACGCCGGTGATCAGCAGGACGTCCGCGTGCCGCGGGCTCGCGGTGAGGAAGATCCCCAGGCGGTTCACGTCGTACACCGGGTTGAGCAGGGCCTGCACCTCCCACTCGTCGCTCCCGTCCGATCCGGAGTCCACGTGCCGCACGTGCACGGACCGCCGGAGCCGGCGCACCCGCCGGGCGAGGTCCGCACGCACGGCGTCGAGGGCCTCGCCGGATTCGGGTGGGCCGCCGGCGACGAGCGTCCCGCGCGCGGTGTGCGCGGTGTCCGCGCCGTACTCCCACTCGACCGCGGCGGGTAACGCGGCGACGCAGCGCCCGCACAGCGTGCACCGGCCGCGGTCCAGGGTGAGGCGTCCCGCGTCACCCGGTCCGATGGCCCGGGTGGGGCACAGGTCGACGAGGCGGCGGGCGGTCTCGGGGTCGACGGGGCCGTCGGCGGGCCGCACCGCCGCGGCGAACTCGTCGAAGTACGGGTCGGGGCGGCGCGGCCACGCCGAGGTGAGGACGCCGTCCTCGAATCCGCGGAGCACCCAGGGAATCACATCGCCACCCCCGCGTAGGAGAGACCGAAACTCGCCTCGATGAAGGCGAAGTCGGTGAACACGTCGCCGTTGAACACCTCGTGGAACAGCACCATGTCGTGGAACGAGGCCGATCTCGCGAAGCACGCGCCCACCCGGCCGCCGTCGGCCCGCACGCAGTACAGGACCTCGCCCTGCGGCGCCTCGGCGGAGCCGATCGCGTACCCGTCGACGGCGTCCGCGGGGACCTCCGCGGCGAGCGGCGCGGCGTCGCCGAGCTCGTGCAGGCTCCGGCAGGACGCCTCGATCAGCGCTGCCGCGGTGTCGATCTCGGCCCAGCGCACCTGCAGCCGCGCGAGGCAGTCGCCGTCGGCCTCCAGCGCCGTGCGCGGGGTGTGCAACTGACGGTATCCGTCGTACGGGCGCAGCTCCCGGACGTCCTCGGAGACGCCGGAGCCGCGACCGACGGGGCCGAGGGCGCCGTACCGCCGCGCGACGGCCGGGTCGAGCACACCGGTGCCGCGCACGCGATCGAGGAACGAGGCGTTCGTCATCAGGGCGTCGCGGTCGGAGCGGATGCGGTCGGCGATCGTGGCGAGCCCGCCCGCGATCGCCCGGGGCGCGAGCGCCGGCGCCGCGGCGACGCCGCCCGGAACGACCGTCGAGCGTCCGAACCGGTTGCCGCACAGCGCGGATGTGAGCCGCATGACCTCCTCCTTGTGCCACCCGAACCGGGTGAACGCCACCGCGAGTCCGGCCGCCTCGCAGAGCCTGATCACCACGTCGAGGTGGTTGGCGATGCGCTCGAGCTCGGCGTGCACGACGCGGATCAGGCCGGCGGCGTCCGGTACCCCCGTGCCGGTGAGGTCCTCGATCGCGTGCGAGAAGGCGAGGGCGTGGGCGACCGACGCGATGCCCTCGACCCGCTCCGCGACGACCACCCCGTCCGCCGCTGTCGCGCCCCGGAACCGCTCCGCCACGCCGCGATGCTTGTGGTAGGGGCGGATGTTCAGGTGCGGGATGTCCTCCCCCGGGGTCTCCAGGAGGAATTCGATGGCCTCGTACACGCCGGACCTGACGGGCCCGAGCGGGAGGGTGAACATTCCCTCGCCCTCCACGTCGACCGGCCCGTGCGGGGCGTCGGCGCCCGGCCGGCCCGCCCGGTCCGCGGGGGGCGGGACCACCAGCGGATCGAGACGGGGATGCCCCGTCGCCCGCACACCGTGCAGGTCGTGGAGGACGCGCTCGTACCAGACCGCGGCAGGGATCTCGGGGGTCAGCGACCGGTACGCGGGCGCATCGCCGGGCGTGCCGGGCTCGAGTACGGTGCGCACGCACCGGAATTCCGGCCCGTCGGCGAACACGGCGTTCAGCCGGACGCCGGCCCCGGGGCCCTCGTCGCCGTACAGCCCGGCGAACCGGGCACCGTCGGCGGCGGCGAGGACCCGAGCGTGCCACTCGGCGCCCGGGACGTCGAGAACGGATGTCCGGTCGCCGGACTGCGGTCGCATCGTCATCACCCCGCCCCTCCCAGTTCCGTTGCGGCCCCGGCCACCAGCTCGGTGATGAACTCCGGTGGCGCGAGCCCGAGCACCAGCAGGGCCCCGATTCCGACCACCGCGGGGACGACCATCCACCGGCTGGGTTCACCGCGCACGACGGCCGCCGCGGCGCTCCCCGGCGCGGCGGGTTCGAGGAGGATCCGCGTGGTCGACCAGAGCAGTCCCGCGAAGGCGACGGTGACGAGGACCACGAGCACCACCCCCACGGCCCCGGAAGCGGCGTGCGCCGGCCCCCCGAGACCCCCGGCGACGATCTGGAACTCGCTGCGGAACAACCCGAACGGCGGCATGCCGGACAGCGCGAGCACCGCCATCAGGAACAGCGGCGCGGACCAGGGCAGCACGTTCATCGCGCCGCGCATGTCGCCGAGCTCCTTGGACCCGAACACCTGGGTGAGGACGCCCGCTCCCATGAACGCCGTTCCCTTGGCGGCGGCGTGGCACAGCACGTGCAGCATCGCCCCGGCCACCGCGATGGGCGCGCCGAAACCCACGGCGATCGCGAGGATCCCCATGTGCTCGACGCTGGAGTACGCGAGCATGCGCTTGAGGTTGCGCTGCCGCAGCAGGGACAGCGCGGCCAGCAGCAGCGACAGGATCCCGAGCACGGTGAGCACGCCCCGCCCGAACTCCGGCCCGACGGCGCCGTTCGTGATCTGCAGGAAGCGCAGGATCGCGTAGAAGCTCACGGCGAGGAGGGAGCCGGACAGCAACGCGGACACCGGCGTCGGCGCCTCGGCGTGGGCGTCGGGCAGCCATGTGTGCACCGGGAACAGGCCCACCTTGGTCCCGTACCCGACGACCGCCAGGACGAACGCGAGCCGGGTGGGTGTCGCCGGCAGCGTGTGCGCCACCGTGAGCAGGGTGGAGAACTCCAGATCGTAGGACTCCCCGAGCACGGTGGACCCGGCGTAGTACATGAAGATCGTTGCGAGAAGGCCGAGTCCGAGGCCG